>CAMDWC010000265.1 GCA_945878825.1 Haliscomenobacter hydrossis DSM 1100 | reverse complement strand
TTTGATTCCCTGAATCACTTGTTTCAAAAGTGCACTACTTGTACTGTCATGGAATATGGCGAGCTGGAAACAACCATAGAACCTGAAGTGCTTACCTTTCTACTGGAATGGTTGAGAATGGAAAAAATATAGGGTTAGGGTATCAAAAGGAAAAAAATATTAATTATTTGATTTGTTGGTTTACATTTCATAAAAAAAATGTAATATTGTAAACTAATATAAAATAATAATGAAAATCCTATTTGGTCAACGGATAAAATCTGCCAGAATAATGGCTGGCTTATCTCTTCGTGAACTTTCTAATTTATTGGAAGGCCTGGTAAGCCATAACGCTATTAGCAAATATGAACGGGGTGAAATGCTACCAGATAGTAAAATCCTAATTGCATTAGCAAAGGTATTGAATGTAAAAACGGATTATTTTCTGCGATCATCAAAGGTTGAAATAACAAATATAGCGTTTCGGAAAAAGGCTGGACTAACCGTAAGGAATTGTAGCTCAATTAAGGAAATAGTCAAAGATTGTATGGAAAGATATTTGGAGATTGAATCTTTCTTGCTTTTTGAGCATTCTTTTTTTAATCCCCTGGTGGCTATTATTAATTCGGTGGAAGAGGTAGAGGATGCGGTTGATAGGCTGTTGTTAAAATGGAATTTAGGTACGAATACTTTGCCAAATGTATTGGAAATGCTGGAAGATAAAGATATCAAGGTAGTTGAAATTGAGGTAGATGAAAAATTTGATGGTTTATCAGGCTGGGCAAATCAGAATATTCCATTTATTGTAGTGAACAAAAATCACTCCGTTGAACGAAAGCGTTTTACTGCATTACATGAATTAGGGCATCTACTTCTAAATATAAATAGTGATTTAAACCAGAAGGAGAAAGAGTTATTATGTCATCGTTTCGCCGGGGCAATGCTTTTACCCAAAAAAACAATTTTTCAAGAGCTTGGGAAAAAAAGAAGCTCTATTTCTATAAATGAGCTTATTTTTATTAAAGAAACTTATGGTATATCCATTCAAGCCATTATGGCGCGGGCAAAAGTTTTGACTATTATTTCTAATGACCAATATGTGAAGTTTAGGATAAAGGTGAACCAAAATAATAAGCTGAAAAGTGAAATAGGTTTTGGTCATTACAACGGGGTGGAATATACCTCCAGATTCATGCAGCTAATTTATAGAGCCACAGCGGAAGAAATTATAACCATGAGCAAGGCTGCAAGTTTATCAAACATGAAACTAGCGCAGTTTAGGGATACTTTTATGTCAATATGATCATTGTTGTCAATGATGCTAATATTTTGATTGATCTTGTAAAACTTCAATTGGTTGAACCTTTTTTCCGCATTCCCTGGGAATTTCACTCCACCAGCCTTATTCTGGAAAATGAATTATATGACCATCAAAAGTTAATATACCTACCGTTTATAGAAAATAGGAAATTCATTATTCATGATTTAAACGTCGCAGATATGCAAGCTGTTATGAAAATGCAGTTACAAAAACCTCAATTGTCTGACAAGGATTGTTCTGCGCTATACTGCGCACAAAAATTGAATGCTACTTTAATTACTTCAGATAATACCCTCAGAAAATTCGCTAAGCATCAAAATATAATTGTTCATGGACATCTTTGGGTATTTGATGCCCTACTTGAACACCATTGCATTACGCCAAAAATAGCTATAGACAAACTAATTGAACTTCAAATGATTAATTCAAAACTTAGTTTACCTAGAACGGAAAAAATATAGGGTTAGGTTCTCCCCATTGTTTTCTATAATGCCATGGTAATGAAGGCCCAGTTTTTCTAAAAGCTGAATGGACATGATATTATCCAACTGGGTGACCGCAGCTATATTGTCCATTTTTATCTCGTTCATGGCATAGTTGATAATCCTTTCGGCAGCTTCAAAGGCATATCCTTTCCCTTGGTATTTTTCCAAAAAAGCAAATCCAATATCATGAAAGGGGAGATAATCTTTTTTAATAATGGTAACGACACCTATGGGTATTTTCTCCTTTTTTAATTGCACTACCCAATAGTTTATGTTTTTATTATCCAACAGATTTTGAACATAAATTCTACTAAGACCGACATTCAATATTTTTCTATCTCCAATAAATTGAATCCAACCTTTTGTATTCACAAGGTGGAAAATGAAAGTAGCATCATCAACATTCAGCGGAATGAGAGAAAGCCGTTCTGTATGAAATTTTTTAGTCATACTGAATTTTTAATAGGCTGCTTACCATTTCATATCAATCTTTAAAGGCAAATTTAACCAACTCTTCCAACCCGATAAAGTCTAATGTCTTCTCATTAGTTGCTTCGAGAAAAACCATTGGCGCCACATTTTCCCTATAAGCTTCCATCCATCTTGAGGCACACAGACACCATTTATCGCCTGGATTTAGTCCTGGAAAATTCCATTCTGGCCGTGGAGTACTCAAATCATTCCCTTTTTCTTTGCTAAAGGTTAAAAAATCTTCGGTCATTATAGCACAAACAGTATGCGTACCACGATCATCTTCGCCCGTTTCACAACATCCATTCCTGTAATATCCCGTCATTGGTGAGCTGCTGCAAAGCATTAAATTTTCGCCAAATACATTTTTCGCCATTTTTTCTTTATTAGTCAATTATTTATAATTATTCCGGCACTCCAATTTCATCATGAGGTCTATTTGCCTGTCTTCACCTACCATAAAAACATGCTGATCAAAGGTGATGAATCCATTTTTTTCATAAAATGCAATGGCTTTTTTATTTTCCTCCCAAACGCCTAACCAAATATATGGGGCATTTTTCTGGTTCGCAATATGTTTAGCCAAATTTAAAAGTTCGTTTCCAATGCCTTTTCCCTGGTATTCCTCTAAAACGTATATTCTCTCAATTTCAAGACTATCCTCTTCTTGATGCTCAGTTTGAGAAAGACCCTCATTTAATTTCATGTATCCAACGACTTCTTGTCCATCTTTTACAAAATAAAAGGTCGTGTTTTCATCATTTAACTCCCGGGATAATTTGTCAATGGAAAACCCTTCTTCCAAATATCTGGCCATGTTTTCTTCGGTATTTCCCCAGGAAAATGACTCGAAGAAAGTTTGTTTGCTCAGTTTTTGTAAAATATCAATTTCGTCAGGCGATACTTTGTTTATAAGGTACATTTTCCATTTTTTGAATGAATACTGCTAAAAATGTTGAAAATAACATCGCTATTATTTGAAAAGCAGATAAGCAACAATCAATGTGAAAAAGACATTAAACAACTGTGCCAATAAGAAAGCGTAAAGTGGTTTTTTTCCTTCATTATTGAATAGGTCGGAGAATTTTGTTTCCAATCCGATGCTGGTGAATGCCAGGGAAAACCAAAGTCCTTGCAGCGCTTTCAGGTCACCTTTAATTAAATCGACTGTTTGTGGAGAAACGACAAAAGAAAAAAGTAAGGAGGCACCGATGAAACCGAGGACAAATTTGGGAAATCTTTCCCAGATTATACCCAAGGTTGGTTTTGATTCCAAGGCCGTCTGAGTGGTATTATTGGTATAAGTCCAGTAAATGGAGATGAGGAAGGCGGCCAATCCTAACAAAACATTTTGAGAAAATTTTACAATGGTACTTATTTTTAAAGCTTCTTCTCCAATCAGACTTCCCGACGCAATAACAGCTCCTGTAGTATCGATGGTACCTCCAAGCCAGGCTCCTGAAACTGCTTGAGACAGACCTAACATATTGGCTATGAATGGCATAAATATAATCATGGGAATGGCCGTTATAAGAACAACGGAAATCACATACGATAATTTTTTTGCATCGCCCTTGATGGCTCCCGCCGATGCTATGGCCGCGGAAACACCACAAATGGAAACGGCACTCGAAATAATAATGGACAATTCCTCGTCAATACCCATTTTTTTGCAAAGCCAGAACGCAAAATACCACACGGCGACAACCACCAGTAATGCTTGGATGAAACCCAGAGATCCCGCTTTTAATATGTCACCAAAAATGATACTACTTCCCAATAACACTAATCCTATTTTGACATAAAGTTCAGTGGAAAGAGCATTTTTAAGCCATAATGGGACAGTGAAAAAATTACTTATAGCCAGACCTATCGATAAACTAAAGATGACCGCTTCAAGATTCCAGTTTTTTAAAAAGGTATTTCCGGCCAATATTAATGCGACGACCGTTAACATATAAACGATTGGAAACCCTTTGGCAACAGAACTTATTCCTTTTCCTAACGCGGCTGATGCAAGTATGGCTATCACATATACCAATAAAAATAAGGCAAAAATATTCGTTAAGTTATTGATAGTTAGTACTTTGATAAATAAATCGGAGGTATCACTCCACCCAAAAGATGGTGGTTGAATCTTAAAGCCTAATAGGTGAAGTCCGATAATCAGAAATCCAAAAACAACAACGGTCCAATCTTCACTGATGGAAAAGGTAGGTTTTTGATTGGTCATAAAGCGTAGATTTAATTTAATTACCCGTCAATTTATAAAAATTAAATGATTAACTTTAAGTAATCATAAACAACGTACATGAAAATTTCAATATATAGCATTCCTGTATTCATTATTTGGCTGCTGATTCTACCCCTTGTCGCATTTAATCAGTCTATAATGGTTGGTGCTGCAAAACGAATCCTTACGCCCATTCCTCTTTTGCCCATTTCTGGCGGTATTGGTACGCCAAATCCGGTAAAGGAAAATAAGGGCGATTTGTTTGTTAGGGCTATGGTTATTGAAAAAGGGGAGACTATATTTGCCATCGTTAGCGTCGATTTTTTGGGTTGGACTTCTATTCTTGGTAATCGGTCGCGTGC
>CAMDWC010000264.1 GCA_945878825.1 Haliscomenobacter hydrossis DSM 1100 | reverse complement strand
ACCTTGAATTTTTCTCTGTCCGAAAGAATCTTGTATGGTAAGAAACAAAACAAATATAAGTGCAACTAAATAACTTATTTTCATCATTTGTGTATTAATCTATTCAAAAAAATTAGAAAAGCTTTTGTAAAAATGAAATTAGTTTACTCACATTAATGCAAAATGAACAATCAATTACTAAACAATTAAACTAAAATTCATGACCTTCTCCCGATAATTGGTTTAAAGCGACTTTGACAATAAGACCAAAATTCAAAAACTGGTATTCCAAGAGGGGATCGCCTACGATCGGCAAAAAACGAATTTCGAACTTTTAGGGTCAATACCATTTTCTCTCTAATCGCAGATTTGGCGGGGGGGTCAGAGCAAAAAAAAATCCGTCAACCGTTAAAAGTTGACAGAAATTCGCGTTTGGTAGCCCAAAAGGGCGTGATTTCGAATGATTTAAGACGTGACTTAGTTGATTTAGTCAATTATTAAGAACACCTATTTTCCATTTTTAATAGTTTAAGGATATACTTTTAAGCTACTTTCTAAAATGATACCAAAAGAAAGATAATTACATCCTCTGTATAAATACTTAAATAAGGTTATATATTTCATATTATTACAAAACAGATTGGAAATTATAATTTCCTGATCCGATCTCTAAAACCATAAAACCGTCCTTGTAACCCTTTACTTTGATCCAAAGAAATTCTTTCAAAGGTTTTTTGTTTATCATAACGCCCTGTTCACTGCCAGTCGGTATAAATAATTCAGCTTTGGTATTCACAGGAATGGTGATATTCAAATCTAATTGTTTTCCCTTTCGCAGCCACGAAGACTTGATTTGGCCATTAACTGAGTGGTAACTGGCTTTCACATAATTGACGCCCGCTGAAGCTATTTCAGGCTTAATTATAAAAGTTCTAAACCCAGGTTGCACCACTTTTATTCCTGCCGCATTACCAAAAAGCCATTCATTAACAGATCCAAATGCGTAGTGATTAAATGAGTTCATGCCTGCATTATTTGTAAAGCCATCGCCTTTGACATAACTGTTCCATCGCTCCCACACCGTATTTGCACCATTTATAACTTCATAGCCCCAGGATGGATAAGTTGTATTTAATAATAGCTTATATGCCTCATCACCCTGACCAGTAGCCGATAGCGCAGGTAATAAAGGTCTAACGCCTAGGAATCCAGTTGATAATTTCCCGCCATTACCGCGTATTAATTCCGTCAACCACTTTCCAGCCTTTTCTTGCGCTTCTGGCTGAAGAATATTCATATAAATAGCATTGGCATAAGCTGTTTGGGTATGGCCGTCAAATCCCATTTCACCATCTACATAGCCTTTCCCGTCACCATATACCTTCACGTTTGTTATAAATCTACCAGTAGAATCCATGTAGTGTTTTCGATAAGCAGTTTTGATTTTATCAAAAACGAGTGCATATTTTTTTTCGTCTTCAAAACTACCAATCGCGTGAGCCATTTCACTCATCATCGAGGCAATGTAGGCATAATACATAGTAGCCAGCATGTCGGGTGGAGTTTTCTTGCCTACTGAAAGCCAATCTCCGAATCCCCCTTTGGGCGAAATATCTTCAAAACTACCCTCTTTAAATAAATAGGTTTGCGAACTTTTGTTCTCTAGAAAATTCATGTACGCAGTCATATTAGGCCATGATCGCGAAATAATCCTGGTATCACCATAGGCTTTATAGATCGTATACGGGCATATGATGCCCGCTTCCGACCAACCCGGTGAATAGGTATCAGTGATCCTGATATTAGGCGCAGGAGCGAAAATCGGAAAAGTTTGATCTGGTCTTTGAGCATCGTTTAAGTCAACTTCCCATTTAGTGAAAAAAGCAGCAATATCATTATTAAAAGTAGCAGATTGAACATAGGTCTGGGCATCTCCAGTCCAACCCAGTCTTTCATCTCTTTGCGGGCAGTCTGTCGGAACCTCAAAATAATTTGAGCGCTGCGACCATACAATATTGTGGTAAAGCTGGTTTACCATTTTGTTATCAGTTACAAAATCACCCGTCACAGGTGTTGCCGAACTTAAAACAATGCCGGTAATTGCGTCTGGTCCGGGTTTTTCCTGAAAACCAGCTACTTCAACGTACTGGAAACCATGATACGTGAACTTTGGAATATAGGTTTCTCCTTGAGGATCCCCTCTTAGTATATAAGTGTCTGTGGCACGTGCTTTCCGGAGATTTTCCGTCATCAATCTCCCGTCGGGAAATAACATCTCCCCATAGCGAAGGATAATGCTATCACCCGCTTTTCCCCGCACACGCAAACGAACATTTCCAGCAAAATTTTGACCAAGATCGAAGAGGTATTTACCATCTTTCTGTGGTATAACTTTGACAACACTTAAATTCTTGTAAACCTTTACTGGGTTGCCTGGGTAAACAGTCATTACTCTATCCTCGTTATCAGGATACAACTCAGCATTTTTCCAGTCTTTATCTGCAAATCCAGGTTTGTTCCAACCATTAAATTCAAGCCTTGCGTCATAGGTCTCACCATTTAAAATATCCGCTTCAACCAGTGGCCCATGGGATGTTTTCCAAGTTTCATCTGTCCCAATGATTTGTTTTCGGCCATCTGTGTATTCCACTTCGATCTCTGCCTTAAGCAAGGGTACTTTTCCATAGAAATGCTTTACTACCGGATTTTTGGTCAATAATGCATAGCCTAAATAACCGGCATACCAACCTTCTGAAATAATTGATCCAACTGCATTTTTCCCGGATGTGACATTCTTCGTAACATCATAAACTTGATAGTATACCCTCTTATTATAATCAGTCCAACCTGGTGTAAAATTATCAGCACCAATCTTCTTCCCATTTATGTAAAATTCATAAAGCCCTAAAGCGGTTACATAAAGGCGGGCTTTCTTAATTTGTCCCAATAAGTTTATTTCTTTTCTAAAAAATGGAGCAGGTGGCAGGTTATATACTTTCCCTTTCCCTAAATGATTTAGGTCATTTCCTATCCAATTTGCCTTCCAGTTTGATTTGCTGATGAGGCCAATCTCCCACTTCGCTACATCACTCCATGCACCTGGAATACCATTTTTATCCCAAGCACGAACTTTCCAGTAGCAAATTGTTCGTGGCGCAAGGGCTTTACCTTTATAGACAATCTGATTGGTTTCGTTACTTTTTAATTTACCCGTGTTCCAAAGATCAGCCGAACTTTCGTTTAACAATCTCGGTGAAGTAGCAACAATCAGCTGATAGGCCGTCTGCTCCTGGCCACGAATTGCCGAACGGAGTTCCCAACTTAGCCTAGGCTGTAACTCATCGGTTACAGGGTTATCTTTATATTCCGTCCTTAAATTTAATGGAAGAAGATCGATTGCCTGACTAAAAATCAACTTCGGCAATGCCGACAAAAAGAATACAAAAAAAATTGTTCGTTTCAGTATCATAATAATTGAGTTGTTTTTCATTAATTTAAGTATTTAGAAATTGTAGTAAGTAACTATTTTAATGGTTTGTAATGAAACGTCCTGACCATAACATTTTCCAACTTTGTACTTTTAATACATCAAATATTGCTCAATTGGAAAATTATGCCTTTGTCCCATTGTACTTTTAGCCTGCGGATTAAAGGCAGGATTTTTAATAGGAAATATTCCACCTTTGTCGTTCACATGTTTAACAATTAATTTGTTGAGTTCCTTTACTTTATCTGGCATTTTATCAGCTAGGTTATTGTTTTCACCGATGTCTTGTTTCAAATTGTAAAGTTCATACGCATCGGTTTGATTAAGTCCTTCACCATAAACACGGATCAACTTCCAATCACCTTTTCTAACAAAGCTTGCAGGATAGTTATTAGTAGCCTGAGAATAATGTGGAAAATGACAGTAAATAGCTTCCCTATCTAATTTTTGGCCTTTTGTTAATAATGGAATCAAACTCACCCCATCCAAGATTTGACCAGTACTAGGTTTTGCAGATGCTACTTCCATCAAAGTTGGATAAAAGTCTACGCTTGAAATTATTTCATCACTTTTTGTATTAGGCTTAATTTTACCGGGCCACGAAAAAATACAGGGAACCCTCACGCCGCCGTCGTGTATATTTCCTTTGCCCGATTTAAGCGGGTAGTTATTGGTTACATCTTTGCCATTCACAATATCGTACATGTTACCTCCATTATCCGAACTAAAAACAACAATGGTATTATCAGTTAAATTTAATTCGTCTAACTTATCTAACAAACGGCCAACACTTTCATCAAGACTTTTAATCATAGCAGCCATAATGGGGTTGTCTTGTTTGCCACGAGGATCGACCTTGTTTTGATATTGCTTAACATATTCAAGCTTTCCTTGAAATGGTGCGTGAACTCCAAACTCCCACATACAAAGGAAAAAAGTCGAATCCTTCTTCCTATCTATATATTTTATGGCCTCATCTGTAATGCGGTCAGTAATATATTCATGCAACGGACCATCGGGCAAATTTTTGATATGATATGGCGAAAAATAATTGGGTGGTCCCGGTGTTGGCCCACCTGCAACATTGTAATCAAATCCTTGGTTTTCGGGATTGTATGGATCTTGCCCCAAGTGCCATTTACCAATAAATCCAGTAGTGTAACCCACTGTCTTTAATTTTTCTGCAATTGTTTCCGTTTCCAACGGCATAAAAGTTCTTGATGTAGGTGTTACAACCTTCTGCCAAGGAGCTGACTTATCCTTCATTAAAGGCTCGTCCGCATTTGGTGATAAATGCCCGGAAGGCGTAGTTAAATGAAATCGTTCTGGATATTGACCCGACATGATACTAGCCCTGGTTGGTGAACACAATGGACTTGCCGTATATGC
>CAMDWC010000263.1 GCA_945878825.1 Haliscomenobacter hydrossis DSM 1100 | reverse complement strand
GTAGGTCAGCCATACCTGCCAAACAATGTTGGGATGGCCTTTTCAAAAGGAATCTTAACAGATTTATTACGCACTTTGCTCAAGTTTCGGGGTTACGTAAATTCCGATACTGGCATTATTGGGGAAAGAGCCTGGGGATTAGAAGATAAGACTTTAGATGAACAGATTCTGATTGCCATAGATGCCGGAACGGATATTCTCTCAGGATTTAGCAATAATAAACAAATCTTAGACCTGGTAATATCGGGTAAACTTTCTGAAAGTCGCGTAAATCTGTCTGTAACGAGATTATTAAAGGAGCAATTTGAACTGGGCTTATTCGAAAACCCTTATGTTGATCCAAATCGTGCTGCGTATCTGGTGGGCAATCCTTCTTTCCAGCAAAAGGCTGACCTAGCCCAACGCAAATCAATTGTGCTGCTACAAAACAAGATGACGCTTCCTTTGTCTCAACCTAAAGGTAAAGATACTTTGAAAATATTTACGATGGGCATGAACACTGCCCTATTCAAAGAGCGAGAATGGACAAATTACAAGGTGACCTCAGGCGATTACAATAAGGCGAAAAAAGAAACATTGCCTGCCATATCGAAAGAAACAGATATTGCGATAATACGTATTCAAGTTTCTAATGACGGAGGAAGCGACAGAAGATTTGGGGGTGCTGACTCTACAGAACTGGACTTTCTCTCCTTTTCAGACATGGCAAAATCAAAGTCTTGGAAGATATCACCTTCATTAGAGGATATTCAAGCCGTTATGCAGTCAGTGGGTGCCAATAAAACCATTTTATCCATTGACTTTCGCCAGCCTTATGTGCTTGATGAAGCCAGTGGTTTACTTCATGCCGCGGGAATACTCGCTACATTTGGAGTAGGTGATGCGGCCGTAATGGACATCATAATGGGTAAATTTAACCCAACAGGAAAGTTGCCTTATGCGTTGGCAAAAACAAGTGCTGCGGTTATAAAACAAGATCCAGATGCACCCGGGTATCCTGAAAAAGACACATTATTCCCCTTTGGTTTTGGCCTGAATTATAAATAGTTTTTTAATCTCATGCTTCATTAAAGGTTACATTTTCATACATGAAACCCTTTGCTATTTGATTGAAAGTAACTTGTTTTTGTTTTTCAGCACCACCTTGGGTACTCAAATTAAATATTGTGACTTATTCAAATACAATTTGACAAATAAATCCTTTAACTTACAATGAGATAAGCCGACCTTGAGGGGAAATAGAATGTATTAGCCAGCGTTTAATCTCGCGAATTAAAGATTGATGGAACGTTACTAAATCTTATTGCTAGCTAATGACTAGGAACTTATCGGGTTGGAAAGTAAAGTAAATGCGTACCTGATAAAAATGGGATTAGTATGGTAGGAAGCAAACGCAATGTTGATAAAAAAGCCTTGAGGTCACCTATTGTGCCCTTAGAAAATGGCATAAAAGCAAGCGATTGCTTAAAAACAAAGTCTTTAAGGTTCCAATGGTGATTCCTTCTACAAAAAATGAAACATGGAATTGATTAAAACAGAAACGATACAGCATAAAATTCACACCATCAGGGAAGTGCAAATTATACTAGACAAGGATCTTGCGCAATTTTACGGAGTTAAACCAATAAGACTAAGAGAACAAATCAAACGAAACCCAAATCGGTTTCCGCCAGATTTTGTCTTTCCATTGAGCGAGACAGAAATTGAATATATGGTATCGCAAAATGCGATACCTTCGAAACAAAGTTTGGGTGGCTCTTTTCCATTGGTGTTTACCGAACAAGGAGTGGGAGCCGTTTCTGGTGTAATTATAAAAATCGGTAGGTTATAAAACCAGCGAAGCGACCCTTAGATGCAGTACTGACGGGAGTTTGAATCCCTGCCAGCGACATCTTGGAGTCGCTTCGTGTGCGAATGAATGACCCTTAAAAAGAGACATCCGAGTGAGCCCTAAAGGACTCGTTGTGGAGACGGCGAGAGTCGAACTCGCGTCCAAAACAGCACCTGTAAGCTTTCTACATGCTTATTTGTCGTTTTTGATTTCAGTCAGAAGGTAGGTACAACAACAGACACATTTCCTGACCCAGCCCTGAATCTTATTTTTCTTTATGAGCCACAAAGAAAAACCAGCCCGATTTTTGGATGATACACTAGACGCAGGCTCTCTCAGGCGGCGTGCAGGCTATATCAGCTGAGCTGAAAATAGCAGACGTTTCGTGTAAAGGCTATCTAATTTCTAAAATTAGGCAGCCAAGGCGTAGTTATTTTCGCCGGTTGTTTTTCGACGGCCATTTGATAACGGAACTGACCATCAAGTTTCGACATGCTTACTTACTAGTTCACCATCCTGTCGATACCAGAACGTCCCCCTAATTAGATATCCACTTTAGAATATAATTTAAGATACAAAATTAAACCTTTTTTTGTTGCAAACTTCAAAAAAAAATATAAATTTGCTATCCCTAAAGAATAATCAATATTTTAAGTTTGGATTTACCCTTCCAAGTATTAAAAGAATCTTTAATCTTAAAAATTTAATCATCTTATTAAAGATAAAATTATGCGAACAGGGTATTTTTTATTTTGGCTGAAAAACAACTATCCACAACCCTAAACTATTTAAAAATGGCTGCTGCTGTAAATGGGTCAACTAGTCTAACCCGAATCGGTGTTTTTTACGACGGAAATTATTTCCTCCACGTAAGTAATTATTATCATTATGTTCATGAAAGAAGAAGTAGATTGAGTTTGAAAGGTCTTCATGAATACATCAGACAACAAGTTAGTCAACTCGAAGACAAAGAAGTTCGCCTTTGCCGTGTCGTTGATTCTCATTATTTCAGAGGAAGATTAAGCGCTAGTGAAGCTAGTCAACGAGGAAATTTACTTTATTACGAACGAGTGTTCGACGATATTCTAATGGGAGAAGGGATCGTTTCTCATTATCTGCCTGTGAAAATTATTAACGGTAGAAGACAGGAAAAAGGCATTGATGTGTGGCTATCTTTAGAGGCTATAGAAATGGCATTTAATGATCATTTTGACGTGGTTGTTTTGGTGGGTTCTGATAGCGACTATGTGCCTTTAATGCGAAAACTAAACGGTATGGGAAAACACACCATTTTGCTTAGTTGGGATTTTGAATACACTGATGAGGAAGGACATAGATTCAGTACCAGAACGTCTCAGGATTTATTGGAAGAGGTAACCTACTCTCTGCCTATGCATGAGATTATTGACGATCCAAGTGAAAGTGAATTTGATTTAAACCGCTTATTCGTTCCAAAACAATTTGATAAAGCGTTTGGAACTAAACCATTAGAACCAACAGAACCTGTGGTTATTCCTCCTCCCATTAATCTGGAAGATCACGATGATATCATTCAACTCGACACTGACAGGTTTGAAAGTATCGTACTGTCTATTAAAGATGGTTATGGTTTTATTAAATACCCACCAGACAACGTTTTCTTCCATTTCTCAAGTCTTAAAGACTTTGATTTTGAAGAACTTAGAATTGGTGACCGCGTTGAGTTTAAAATTGAAGCCAAAGATAATGGCAGATTAACCGCCGAGGAAGTTTTTGTTTTAGAAAATTAGTCTTTTATATAATCTTCCAGGTAAGAAAAGGAAGGCATTAATGCCCCTTTCCTTGCTATGGTAGCCTTTTCAATTTTAAGGGTGTTGCCGGCTAATACATCAGGTAACACCCCTAAAATAAATTTTTCCCCAAAGGCTACCGAAGAGTCACGTGGAAGTTCATTGGGAAGATTATCTATAGCCATTACATCCACTCCATTTTCATCTGTTGGGTGTGATTCCACATTCGTTTCCGGAAGATAGCTGTAAATAGGTTCCTCCATCGTACTGGCACGCAGCGTAGATGGAACGGAGCTAACGGGAGCAATATCGCAGGTTAAATCTGCTATCACTTTTATCCTGAATGTATCTTTCATCATATCTTCTTTTGTAAAGAATGCAGGCGCTTCAAAATTCCAGTAAATACCATTTATGAAAATATCTGCATTTTCAGTAAACGGCGTAAAATTGGCAATATATTTAGAAGGATAACTATGAAAATGCGCTCTGTTAAATTTACTTCCCTCCTTACTCACCAGGTAATCCTCACTCTTTAATTGTACAAAAACAGGACCATCAAAAGATTGGCTTAGAAAAGTGGCAGCATCTGTTTTCCTTATTCCCATATCCATCAAAACACTGGCAGCCCCCTGTCCTACCCTTCCCGTGCCTGTTAACACTATTTTTACCGGAGGCCAATGAATGTGCTTATAAGTTTCTACAGCTTCCTGGTAATCTTTTAGTTGATACATTCTTGGTAAAGAAAACTGTTTGGTCCTCCTTCCCCACGTTAATAATGCATTATGAGCACCCACCATTCCGGCAAATTCTCCAAAAGCTATTAATCTTTGATTATTGGCATCAGTAATTAATTCAAAATCAATTAATTCAATATTTTGTCGACAAATGGCTTGAAGTAGCTTTTTATTTGAGGGTTGTTTTTTTATGGTATGAGAAAAAAACAGATATCTTTTTTCTGCCATAAGATCTTCAATAGGCACTTCTTTTATACCAATAAGAAGGTCACAATCACTTACATCGGAGGAAAGATATATTCCCTCCTTTTCATACTCAGCATCTGAAAAACATCTGTTTTTTGAAGGTTGTACCTTTATTTTCAATGGAAAAGTGTCAATAAGGTATTTACATTGAGCCGGACTCAATACAACACGATGATCAGGTGGGATTTTACCCTCCCGAATTATTCCAATAGTTAACATATAAAGGTTTGTGTGGCAATTCTTCTCCAATATAATATCCTTTTTGTAATATGACCCATGATTTTTTAAAAAAATCAATCCTATGATTGTATAT
The DNA here is from genome assembly GCA_945878825.1 of Haliscomenobacter hydrossis DSM 1100. GTDB lineage: Bacteria > Bacteroidota > Bacteroidia > Chitinophagales > Saprospiraceae > BJGN01. Next base: position 21 of record CAMDWC010000263.1, on the reverse strand, counting down.
TAGTACAAAAAAGATGAAATT
>CAMDWC010000262.1 GCA_945878825.1 Haliscomenobacter hydrossis DSM 1100 | reverse complement strand
AATCTTTTACATTGGCTATCTGTAATTTTGTCCATATATCTGAAATCCTGGAATTCGTCGCCGAACCAAACTCTTCCATTTTCCTCCTGGATAACATTTTGTATTCTGCCTATGCAGTTACCTGGAATTTTGGTAGAAGGCATATTTTCCTTAACGATAATAATTTCGTCTTGACTACACGAATTATCTGAACATCTGTAACCTGCTAACAATTGTGTTCCATTGCCATTTAAAAATAATAAATGCTGATGTGAGTAAGTGAATACCTCCTTAGCGGTTTTAATATTTTCATCGTATTTAAATAAGACGTTACCAACATTAAAATATAAACTACCTTTAAAAATGCCGAGAGCAGAACAAAATCCAGAAGGAAAGCCGTCTTCCATTTTCAACCATTTCCAATTATTAAAATTCTCCGGATTAGCATGATTTGCCTCAATGCGGTATAAGCCTTTCTCCGTAGCAGCATAGATAAATCCTTTATGAAGAATAACATTTTTAACAGGTAAACCAGTAAATACAGAAAAAGAGAATTCCCTTTTAGCCAAATTTAAGGCTGAAACACCATATTGAGTGGCAATCAATAACAAATCTCCTGCAGCTAAATAAAGTTGGTTTATCGATTTATCACCAGTGAAATTTTTAAAATTTCTGATTTGAGGAAGACTGACCACCTTACCCTTTTGATCCATTATATCAAAAACTCCGTCTTGATAAGCAATGATTAGTTCCTTTCTAAATGAATTAAATTGTATAAATTTTAACTTTACGTCGCTCAATCCACTCGATTTGTCAAATTGTTCCATGGAAAAATCAGATTTATCAATAGAAACTATAGATTGAGAAGCGATATAGAAAATTTTATTTTCGCTTTGAGTTACTTGTTGCCCTTGCCGCAGTGGAAATAAACTCTGCCATTCCAGTATGCTTAATCTTGAGGTATCCTGGCCCTGCAATAAAAACCCATTTAACAAAAATAAAAGGCTGAAGAGTAAAAAGCTGGCGTTACTATTCATTGGGCTAAGCATTTTTAAAATTCGTTGAGGCAGGTATGGCATTAAAAACTGCATCAGGAACAAGATAGCGAATAGAAAAACCGGCATTAATGCATTGTCTTATGTAGCTGGCGGAAATATTCATTTGGGGTACATTTTTGAAAATTCTAACCTTAGCATTTTCCTCCATTGGCGCCGTTTCATAATCAGGTCTTGTGTAAACATAAATAGGAAAATCTCTCAATATGATATCTGCATTTTTCCATTTAGGTAAACTAAGCAATGAATCTGCCCCCATAATAAGATGGAAGATTTTATCGGGAAACTTTTCCTTTAACACAGCTAAGGTAACTATGGTGAATGATGGTTGTGGCAGGTTGAACTCAATGGACGAGGCCTTTAAATTGGGGTTATCGGCAATTGCATCTTGAACCCAGGCCAGGCGATCGTAATCATTGGCTAATGATTTTTTGTTTTTCAAAGGATTGTGGGGGGACACAATAAACCATACCTCGTCGAGATCAGTTTGGGTAGCCATGAATTCAGCTATAACCAGATGGCCGTTATGAACAGGATTGAAAGAACCAAAGAAAAGGCCAACTTTCATAGATCGATATCATTGCTGGAATTTATTTTCCATCGTTAAAAAAATACTATCAATAATTTTCTGGAGTTCTTCGTCCTGATAAATTTGTGCTTCTTCGGGAGGAGCGTCCATTAACCATTTACCTGATAATTTTTTTAAATAAAACGTATTATCATACACTTCAAACTGATCTTTCATTTTACACACACAAATAGTATGCTCCCCTTTTGGTAAGCAATTGATGGCAAGGAATGATGTTTTCAAGAAAGAAGAATCAAGTGTTTCCCGGGTTTTAAAAACAAACTTCTTCAAATCATTTAACCTTAATTTTTCCTCTTCTGTTGCATATTCATCTGCCTTTTCAAAATCATTTACATCTAGCCATTGTTGGTATTGCTGTATAAAATTTTCAGGCGAAACCATAACTGCTTTCTCCTGATTCTCTTCAACACGTTCATTTTTCTTACAACTAAAAATAGAAAAGAAAAGGAAGAAATATATGTTGAAAGTTAACTTCATTAGTTACTTAGCATCACAGGCATTACCAACATTAAAATATCTGTACCCTCTTTTTGCTCTGAGGGGAACATAAGTCCCGCTCTTGAGGGGGTAGATAATTCCAGCAACACCTCTTCAGAATCTAACACACCTAACATTTCCGCCATAAATTTTGCATTAAAAGCAATAACCAGGGGAGATCCATCATAGTTACAAGGAAGCTGCTCAATCGCCTCATTAGAAAAATCCAAATCTTGTGCTGAAACCGTCATACTACCTTTGGTAATATTCAGCACCACTTGATTTGTTGTTTTATTGGCGTAAATAGCAATTCTTTTAAGAGAATTTTGAAAATCGTGTCTTGAAATCTGCACACTGAGAGGATTATCGACAGGAATAACCGCGTTATAATCTGGATATTTATTGTCGATCAGACGACAAACCAGTTTTATTTTATTGAAGGTAAAAAATGCGTAGCTATTATTAAAGGAAAGGGTAATTTCCGCATCGGCAGGAACCACTGTTTTCAAAAGATTCAGCGCCTTTTTAGGCATTATAAAAGAAGAAGTTACAGCACTTGTTATATCGGTACAAACATAACGAACCAATTTATGGGCATCTGTTGCCACCATAGAAATTTTATTCGTATCAATTTGAAAATAGACGCCCATCATTGCTGGTCGTAAATCATCAGTGCTCGTTGCAAAAATAGTTTTAGAAATACCCTGAAGCAGGGCCAAACCGGAAAGGCTCACCGCTTCTACTTCATCAGGCGTTGGAATGGCAGGAAAATCAGCTCCATTTTCACCGGCTAGTTTATACTTTCCATACGCTGAAGTTATTTCAATACCGAAATTTTTATCATCGATTTGAAAGGTAATAGGCTGAGCGGGTAATGCCTTGAGGGTATCCATCAAAATTTTTCCAGGAATGGCCACTTTCCCATTAAAATCAGCCATAACATCCATTTCTGTTGAAATAGCTGTTTCATTATCCGTGGCTGATATTGTCAGGACACTATCCTGGATGGAAAATAAAAAACCTTCCATGATAGCGGAGGAAGGATTCGAGGAAATGGTGCCAACAGCAATTTGTAACTGCTTAAGCAACTCGGCGGAAGATATGCTAAATTTCATTTTATTTTCTTTGGTGTAAAAATAGCCAAATTTTATGGTAATTATAACTTTTTTCTGCGTCCTGTCATAATCTATCTAAACCCTGTTAACTTTGACACCATAAAAAATAGGGAATGAGTTTAAATAGAAGGAGATCGCCTCGGGTTAGTACCATTTCAGGGGTAAAACTTCCCGATAGTGAAAAAATATTTCTGGATAATGGCCTACCCGTTACCCTTCTTCATGGCTCAGAAACCGAGGCATTGCGCTTAGATATTTGCTTTAATGTAGGTAGGCAACACGAACACAAACGAATGGCAGCCAGAGCCACCGCGTCAATGTTGAAAGAGGGTAGCTCACAATATTCCGGAAAAGCCTTTGCTGAAAAAATGGACACCTTGGGAAGTTCCTGGGAGTCCCCCGTGCAATTGGATTACTCCCATTTTTCCTGGCTGGGCTTAAGCCGGTTTGGTATGGAAGCCCTCCCTGTGATTGCTGATATTCTTGAAAATCCGACGTTCCCCACATCGGAAATTCACGCATTTGTCCAAAGAAATGTTGCCCGGCTAAAAGTTGAATTAACTAAACCCGACGTAGTTGGTTACAGAACCTTCACCGCCATTTTATTGGGTGAAAATCATCCTTTCGGCTGGAATTCCAATCAGGAGATTTTTGAAAATCTTACTAAAGAAGATCTTCAAAAGCATCATTCTGACTGGTATAGCACGGAAACTTGTCAGTGTTTTCTTTCCGGCAATGTACCTCTACCGTTTTTAGATATGTTAAACAAAACAGTGGGTCAGCTCTTTCTAGGCAAAAAAAGCCCTCCTTCTCCGGTCATACCCAAAGTAAATCCTGCCTTTGGTACAACCGAGATAAAGTTGCAGGGTACCCTGCAGTCGTCCCTTCATATCGGATACCTGACAGGAGTCAGACAACATGATGATTATCCAACCCTGCTTGTTTTGAATACCATTCTTGGCGGATTTTTCGGCTCCCGCCTGATGACAAATATTCGGGAAAAACTTGGCTATACCTATCATATTCAGTCTAACCTCGATACTTATCCCGATGTGGGATCACTTTGGATTAATGCAGAATTATCTCCCGATTACTTAAATCCTACCAGAAAGGAGATATTTAAAGAAATCAATCTTCTCAAAAACAAGCCTGTATCAACCTCGTTTTTAAAAATGGTTAAGAGTTATTTAATTGGTTCTGAATTAAATGCACTGGATGGAACACTACAGGCGATGGAAGTTATTAGAGAAAGAGCCATGGAGGGATTAGGTATTATAGATTACGCCACTGAGATAGAAAAAATAAATTCCGTTTCCCCTTTTCAAATACAAGAAATGGCAAATAAATATTTTTCTCAAGATAATTTCACAGAAGTGTGGGTTACACCTTAAATTATCTTAATTTGATGGAATTATTATTAATTTTACAATTCATTGTGCCTTTTTATTAAAAAATAGGGTTATTGTTTAAACTTACCAGATGAATTTCTTCAGTTTTTTTCGTCAAGAGTTGGCCATAGATTTAGGAACTGCCAACACATTAATTATTCAAAACGGCGAAGTCGTTGTTGATCAACCTTCTATTGTTGCCATTAACCGAAAAACTGGATTAACCATTGCGGTTGGCACTAAGGCAATGAATATGCATGAAAAGACGCATGACGATATAAAAACCATTCGTCCCCTGAAGGATGGTGTAATCGCTGATTTTCAAGC
>CAMDWC010000261.1 GCA_945878825.1 Haliscomenobacter hydrossis DSM 1100 | reverse complement strand
GCCTCCATTTTATCTGCTAATGTTTCGGAGCAAAATCAAGGCGTAATTTTATGGCGTTATTTTTTAATCGCTGCGTTAATCTTTTTACTTTTGGAAACTTTTATTCTTAGATGGTGGAAATAATGTATTTCATGAATGCCGAATAGTTTTAAAAAATCAAGTTGGTTCATACTGTTTTGTCTACTTACCTTATTCTTAATAAGTTATCGGTGGAGCGAATGGATTAATCTTCCATCTCACTATGTAGTTGAGCCTTATGGAGATGGTATTAAAAGCTATATGGTGCCACTTTATCACATTAAATTTGATAAATCGTTCAATCATTATGATGGAATGAATTATCCCTATGGTGAAAACATTGTGGCGGCTGACGGTTTGGCAACTTTATCATTTCCTCTAAAATGGCTTTATAATAATGGGGTAGATCTAACAGATTATTTGCCAAAAATTATTCATTTTCTGCTTCTTCTCAGTTTTTTGGTAGGCGTCTTATACATTTATAAGATAGGTATTTTACTCGGCTTACCTTTTTATTTAGCCGCTGCGACATCCCTAACCATTGCATTTTTATCACCCCAATTATTGAGAATGGAGGCTCATCTGGGTTTGGCTCATCTTGCCGTTATTCCTGGATTGTTGTACTATTGGCTTTTATATAGTAATAAGCCCTATTTTAAAACCCTCGTTCCCCTCATAATACTCACTTTTCTTGCAGCAGGTATTCACTTTTATTATGTTGCTTTCATATTCTCCTTTTCATTACTTTTCTCTTTTTTCTGGTATTTTTTTTCAGAGAAAAAACCGCCGGTTCCCAATTTTATAATGCATATATTTGGTGCAGTGCTTATTCCGTTTTCCCTATTATTTATGTGGGTAAATGGCGGAAATCAACCTTTGGATCGAAGTCCGCAACCATGGGGCTTCTTTCAGTTTAATGCTACACCTGGTGGATTATTTTTTTCTCAGGATAATCCATTTTGGCGTTGGGTTAGTAATCATATCTTTTCTATTAAATGGGAAACGTTTTCTGATATCGAAAGATACCATTATCTCGGTCTTACTTTTCCATTCTTTTTGCTGCTTCTGATAGGTATTCTTTTTTTACCGAAGCATAGAAATTATTTTTACAAACTCTTTTCTTTAAAGGATGCCGGATTACTTTCAGTGATGTTATCAGCTATCATATTGTTACTTATTTCATTTGGTTTGCCATTTATTATTATTGGTTTAGAAGGTTTCTTGTCTTACACTGGACCTTTTAGACAATTCAGATCAGTGGGTAGATTTGCCTGGGTATTTTATTACGTCATTCATATAATAATGGCCGTTTCTTTATTTAGATTTTTTAAAGGAAAAGGAATTGCCTTTTTTATTTGGAGTATTTATTTCGCTCTCATGTCCTTAGATCTTATCCATTATCATAGAAGATTGAATGTAGGTATGGAGGCTATTCCCGAACTTGAAATGGGTAGAAAACTAAGTTTTTTAACAGGTATTCAGCCGGAGAAATTCCAATCTATTTTAACTATTCCATATTTTAATCTTGGTTCTGATCAATTTTGGAGAGAACCGGAAGGTTTTATCTTGCAAAAGGCTTTGTTGATGTCTGCAAAAACAGGATTGCCTACCAATAGTGCTATGCTAACCAGAACTTCTCGTAAACAAACGATTAATCAGTTACAATGGGTAAGTGAACCATATAAATATCCTTTGCTTTTAAAAGGTCTGACTGACAAACGTCCTTTCCTTTTAATGGTAGATAAAAGTAACTTGGACAATGAGAGGGGAAAACCCTACGCTCACCTGCTAAAATATGCCTCTATTTTACATGACGAGGATAGAATGTCTCTTTACTTATTGCCGTATAATTCTTTTGAAAAATCAATACAGGATAAAGTCAAAGAAGCAAATATTTTGATGTCAACTAAATTGAAAACAAATACAAATACCTATTCATCAGAAGATGAAGCTGAATTTTTATTTGAGGATTGGAATAAGAATAATGTTAACCAACAAAAATATGCAGGTAATAGTGGCTGCAGATATTTGCTGAACTCAGGTGATGTTTTGTTTAAGGGTAAAGTTGCCGATAGTGCAAAAGAGGGGCCTTGGATATTTTCTATTTGGATGTACATAGATGAGGATAAACGCACTACTTCGCAATTTACAATCAAAGAGGTGACAAAAAACAAGGAGAAATACGAAGAGGTCTTTCCTTCTCACCCTAATATTCATGTTTTTGATGATAATGGCTGGGCCTTGATTGAAATACCCTGGGTCCTTCATCGCAGAGGCAGTCAAATAAAGATTATTGCGAATAATCCGGATCTTAAAAAAACAAATGTTTTTATTGATGAAATGTTAGTCAGACCTTTATCTTCTGTTTTAACCAAAACAGATAATGATTTTATATGGGTAAATAATAGGAGATACCCAAAATTAGTTCAATAATTCTCTCGACAATGACTTGGTTATTTAAAAACGTCACACTGGTTGACCGAAGTTTTTCCTCAACATCTGGTAAACTAGATGTATTAATCAGTGAAGGTATAATACGTAAAATAGGTGTTGATTTAGTAGCACCTTATGCAAAGGTTATTGCAATAGATGACCTTCACGTTTCTATTGGTTGGATGGATATTGGTGCAAGTCATGGTGATCCGGGAGAAGAACACCGTGAATCTTTATTCTCATTGAGAGCTACTGCAGCAGCAGGTGGCTTCACCGCGTTAGCTCCCTGGCCCGATACGCATCCACGGGTGGACAATAAAGCGGCGATACATTATTTAACTCAATTAAACCAACAGGAAGCCGTTGAAATTTTCCCTATTGCCTCATTAAGCGAAAAAGGAGAAGGAAAAGAAATGGCCGAACTCATGGATTTACATAAAGCGGGGGCCATTGGTTTTTCTGATGGACTGAAACCTGTTGCAAATGCTGGATTGTTTTATCGGGCATTGAAATATATGAACGGCTTCGATGGTATTTGTATCCATTTTCCAATGGATTTTAATCTGGCCGTAGATGGACAAATACATGAAGGTAGAATAAGTGCCTTATTGGGACTTCCGGGTATTCCTGACGTTGCCGAAGATTTAATGATTCAGCGAGATCTTTCACTACTCGATTATGCCGATGGAAAACTATTGCTTTGGGGGTTGAGCTCAAAAGTAGGGGTTGACAGATTGCAAAAATCAGAAAAGTTAAATCAATCGCTTTTTGCTTCTGTACCCATTTTCAATTTGGTTTTTTCAGAAGGTGATCTGGAATCTTTTGACGTTAACTTTAAATTGATGCCCCCGTTGAGAACGGAAAATGATAAAATGGCTTTGAAGTCAGCTGTTTTGGATGGTACCATTCAGTTGATAAGTTCCAATCATTTACCATGGGAATCAGAACATAAAAAATTGGAATTTCCTTATGCTTCCTTCGGTTCAATTTCATTGCAACACATTTTTCAAATGCTAAGAACTCATTTCTCCGAACTTCCCTTAATTAACATGGTAGATATTTTGGCTTACAATCCCCGGCGAATATTTAAGGTAGAATTACCTGTTATTCAAGAAGGTGCTAAAGCTAATCTTACTTTCTTTCTGCCTAATGCTAAGGCTATTATTCATAAAGATGATAATACATCGCTTTCTGAAAATTCACCCCTTTGGAATGAAACGATGACCGGTAAGGTCGTAGGCATTTTCAATAACGGAAAACTAGTTTTGAACGATAAGGTTCTTTATAGCGATTTTTAATATATTTGACCTAAATTTTAATAAAAATGGAAAGTACTAAAGAAAATTCATTATCATTTCCTGTTAAATGGTCTCATGCTGGTAGATTTGGATTATTGGCAGGTTTGTTAACGGTTGGCGTAACATTAATGGGCTATCTGTTTACTGGAGATTCCGTTTCTTTTCAACAACAAGGGTTCTTTGCCATGGGATCATTCATTTTGGTCATGATTCTTGCTGTCCAGGCAGTAAAATCTTACAGAAATGAAGAGTTAAATGGTTTTATTCATTTTAAAGATTCTTTTCAGGTAGCAGCCATGGTCGGCGCTGTCTGTGGTTTTTTAGCCTCTTTTTTCAATCTCGTTTACCTGACTTACGTTGACGCCAGTTTCATAGACGTTATGATGAGACAAATGGAGGAAATGTATCTTAAAATGGGTATGAATGAGGGACAAGTCGAACAAGCGTTAGTGAAACTTAAAGAGGGATTTTCATTGGCAAATCTTGCAAAAGGCTTAATTACAGGCCCAATTATCTACGCACTTTTCGTTGGCTTGATAGGTGGCTTGATTGGAAGAAAGAAAAATAATATACCTGATATTGGATAAATATGATTCTGACTTCTAAATTTTATAAACCAGCCTATCTTGGAATCGCAGCTGGTATTTTTACTTGTATTTATTTTTTTCTTTTCTATTGGATCGATAAAAAGCAATTTTTTAATTCCAATATTTATTGGGGGAGTTTTTCTATTTTGTTTCTGGCTTTTGGTCTTTTTCTTTATTTTGAGCGTCAAAATGCCATCTCTTTCCCTTTTATTTCTGGTCTGAGAGGTCTTTTTTTTATTTTTCTCCTCAATTCCGCTTTTTATAATTTCTTTTATTATTTGATGGTAAACTACTATGATAGTCAGTTAGTTGATATACAATTTAATGTAATTCAAGAGGGTTTAAACTCAAATGCTGTTCTTTCCAATGAAGAACAGCAGTCTGCTTGGAAAATATCGAAAGAAGAACTTTATAGCCATGTGAAAGCGAAAACTATTTTCTTCAGTTACGTGCAAGGATTACCTGCTGGATTTTTATTATCTATGCTTTTTGCCTACATTTTTAAAAAGGATTAATATGACCTATATGTTAGATATTTCTGTGGTGGTACCTCTTTATAATGAGGATGAATCATTGATTGAGTTAGTACATTGGATTGATAAGGTGATGTTGGAAAATG
>CAMDWC010000260.1 GCA_945878825.1 Haliscomenobacter hydrossis DSM 1100 | reverse complement strand
GCCTCCATTTTATCTGCTAATGTTTCGGAGCAAAATCAAGGCGTAATTTTATGGCGTTATTTTTTAATCGCTGCGTTAATCTTTTTACTTTTGGAAACTTTTATTCTTAGATGGTGGAAATAATGTATTTCATGAATGCCGAATAGTTTAAAAAAATCAAGTTGGTTCATACTGTTTTGTCTTCTTACCTTATCCTTAATAAGTTATCGGTGGAGCGAATGGATCAATCTTCCATCTCACTATGTAGTTGAGCCTTATGGAGATGGTATTAAAAGCTATCTGGTGCCACTTTATCACATTAAATTTGATAAATCGTTCAATCATTATGATGGAATGAATTATCCCTATGGTGAAAACATTGTGGCGGCTGATGGTTTGGCAACTGTATCATTTCCTTTAAAATGGCTGTATAATAATGGGGTAGATCTCACAGATTATTTGCCAAAAATTATTCATTTTCTTCTTCTTTTTAGTTTTTTGGTAGGCGTCTTATATATATATAAGATAGGTCTTTTACTCGGCTTACCTTTTTATTTAGCCGCTGCAACATCCCTAACCATTGCTTTTTTATCGCCCCAGTTATTGAGAATGGAGGCTCATCTGGGTTTGGCTCATCTGGCCGTTATTCCTGGCTTGTTGTACTATTGGCTTTTGTATAGTAAAAAGCCCTATTTTAAGACCCTCGTTCCCCTCATAATACTTACTTTTCTTGCAGCAGGTATTCACTTTTATTATGTTGCTTTCATATTCTCCTTTTCATTACTTTTCGCTTTTTTCTGGTATTTTTTTTCAGAGAAAAAACCGCCGGTTCCCATTTTTATAATGCATGTATTTGGTGCAGTGCTTATTCCATTTTCCCTATTATTTCTGTGGGTAAATGGCGGAAATCAACCTTTGGACCGAAGTCCGCAACCCTGGGGCTTCTTTCAGTTTAATGCTACACCGGGTGGCTTATTATTTTCCCAGGACAATCCATTTTGGCGTTGGTTAAGTAATCATCTCTTTTCAATTAAATGGGAGACATTTTCAGATATCGAAAGATACCATTATCTCGGTCTTACTTTTCCATTCTTTTTACTGCTTCTAATAGGTATTCATTTTTTTCCGAATCATAGGAATTATTTTTACAAACTATTTTCTGTAAAGGATTCCGGGTTACTAGCGGTGGTGTTATCAGCTATAATATTGTTACTTATTTCATTTGGTTTACCGTTTATTGTTATTGGTTTAGAAGGTTTTTTATCTTATACTGGACCTTTTAGACAATTTAGATCTGTGGGAAGATTTGCCTGGGTATTTTATTACGTCATTCATATAATAATGGCCGTTTCTTTATTCAGATTTTTTAAAGGAAAAGGAATAGCCTATTTTGTTTGGAGCATTTATTTTGCTCTCATGTCCTTAGATCTTATCCATTATCATAGAAGATTGAATGTGGGTATGGAGGCTATTCCCGAACTGGAAATGGGTAGAAAACTAAGTTTTTTAACAGGTATTCAGCCGGAAAAATTCCAATCTATTTTAACGATTCCATATTTTAACCTTGGTTCTGATCAATTTTGGAGAGAACCGGAAGGATTTATTTTACAAAAAGCTTTGTTGATGTCGGCAAAAACAGGGTTGCCATCTAATAGTGCTATGTTAACCAGAACTTCACGTAAACAAACGATTAATCAGTTACAATGGTTAAGTGAACCATATAAATATCCATTACTTTTAAAAAACCTGAATGACAAACGCCCCTTTCTTTTAATGGTAGATAAAAGTAACCTGGACAATGAGAGGGGCAAACCCTACGCTCACCTTCTAAAATATGCCTCTATTTTACATGATGAGGACAGAATGTCTCTTTACTTATTGCCTTATAATTCTTTTGAAAAATCAGTGTTGGATAAAGTCAAAGAGGCAAACATACTGATGTCAACTAAATTGAAAACAAATTCTAAGACCTATTCATCAGAAGATGATGCTGAATTTTTATTCGAAGATTGGAATAAGGGGAATGTCAACCAACAAAAATATGCGGGTAATAGTGGCTGCAAATATTTGCTGAATTCTGGCGATGTTTTGTTTCAAGGAAAGGTTGCTGATGATGCAAAAGTTGGGCCCTGGATATTTTCTATTTGGATGTACATAGATGAGGACAAACGCACTACTTCGCAATTTACAATCACAGAGGTAACAAAAAACAAGGAGAAATACGAAGAGGTCTTTCCTTCTCACCCCAATATTCATGTTTTTGACGATAATGGCTGGGCCTTGATTGAAGTACCATGGGTTCTTCATCGCAGTGGAAGTCAAATAATGATTATTGCAAATAATCCGGATCTTAAAAAAACAAATGTTTTTATCGACGAAATGTTAGTCAGACCATTTTCTTCTGTTTTAACCAAAATAGAAAATGATTTTATATGGGTAAATAATAGGCGATATCCTAAATTAGTTCACTAATTCTCTCGACAATGACTTGGTTATTTAAAAACGTCACGCTGCTTGACCGAAGTTTTCCCTCAACATCGGGTAAAGTAGATGTATTAATCAGTGAAGGTATAATACGTAAAATAGGTGTTGATTTGTCAGTACCTGACGCAAAGGTTATTGCGATGGAAGACCTTCATGTTTCCATTGGCTGGATGGACATTGGTGCAAGTCATGGTGATCCGGGGGAAGAACACCGTGAATCTTTATCGTCATTGAGAGCTACTGCAGCTGCAGGTGGCTTCACCGCGTTAGCTCCCTGGCCAGATACTCATCCTAGGGTGGACAATAAAGCGACGATACATTATTTAACTCAATTAAATCAGCAAGAAACCGTTGAAATTTTCCCCATTGCCTCATTAAGCGAAAAGGGAGAAGGAAAAGAAATGGCAGAGCTTATGGATTTACATAAAGCGGGGGCCATTGGTTTTTCAGATGGCTTGAAACCTGTTGAAAATGCTGGATTGTTTTATCGGGCATTGAAATATATGAACGGCTTCGCTGGTATTTGTCTCCATTTTCCTATGGATTTTAATCTGGCCGTAGATGGACAAATTCATGAAGGTAGAATAAGTGCCTTGTTGGGGCTCCCTGGTATTCCTGACGTTGCCGAAGATTTAATGATTCAGCGAGATATTTCTTTACTCGATTATTCCGATGGAAAACTGTTGCTTTGTGGGTTAAGCTCAAAAGTAGGAGTTGAAAGATTGCGAAAGTCAGAAAAGTTAAATCAATCGCTTTTTGCTGCCGTACCCATTTTCAATCTGGTTTTTTCAGAAGATTATCTGGAATCTTTTGACGTTAACTTTAAATTGATGCCTCCTTTGAGAACGGAAAGTGATAAAATGGCTTTGCAGTCAGCTGTTTTAGATGGAACAATCCAGGTAATTAGTTCCAATCATTTACCATGGGAATCCGAACACAAAAAATTGGAATTTCCTTATGCTTCCTTCGGTTCAATTTCTTTGCAACACGTTTTTCAAATGCTAAGAACTCATTTTTCCGAACTTCCCTTAATTAACATGGTAGATATTTTAGCTTATAATCCTCGACGTATATTTAAGGTAGAATTACCAGTCATTCAAGAAGGTGCTAAAGCTAATCTTACTTTCTTTTTGCCTAGTGCTAAGGCTGTTATTCTTAAAGATGATAATACATCGCTTTCTGAAAATTCACCCCTTTGGAATGAAACGATGACCGGTAAGGTCGTAGGCGTGTTCAATAACGGAAAACTAGTTTTAAACGATGAGGTTCTTTATAGCGATTTTTAATATATTTGACCTAAATTTTAATAAAAATGGAAAGTACTAAAGAAAATTCCTTATCATTTCCTGTTAAATGGTCTCACGCTGGTAGATTTGGAATATTGGCAGGTTTGTTAACTGTCGGCGTTACATTAATGGGTTATCTGTTTGCTGGAGATTCTGTTTCTTTTCAACAACAAGGGTTCTTCACTATGGGATCATTCATTTTGGTCATGATTCTCGCTGTCCAGGCAGTAAAATCTTACAGAAATGAAGAGTTAAATGGTTTTATTCATTTTAAAGATTCTTTTCAGGTAGCAGCCATGGTCGGCGCTGTATGCGGCTTCTTAGCCTCTTTATTCAATCTCGTTTACTTAACTTATGTTGATGCCAGTTTTATAGACGTCATGATAAGACAAATGGAGGAAATGTATCTTAAAATGGGTATGAATGAGGGACAGGTCGAACAAGCGTTGGAGAAACTTAAAGAGGGATTTTCTTTGACAAATCTTGCAAAAGGCTTAATTACAGGACCAATTATTTACGCTCTTTTCGTTGGCTTGATAGGTGGCTTGATTGGAAGAAAGATAAATAATATACCTGATATTGGATAAATATGAGTCTGACATCTAAATTTTTTAAACCAGCCTATCTTGGAATCGCAGCTGGTATATTTACTTGTATTTATTTTTTTCTTTTTTATTGGATCGATAAAAGGCAATTTTTTAATCCTAATATCTATTGGGGAAGTTTTTCCATTTTGTTTCTGGCTTTTGCGCTTTTTATTCATTTTGAAAGACGCAATGCAGCCTCGTTTCATTTTGTTTCGGGTCTTAGAGGTTTTTTCTTTATCTTTTTTCTGAATTCCGCTTTTTATAATTTCTTTTATTATTTGATGATTAACTACTGCGACATTCAGTTAATTGATATACAATTTAACGTAATTCAAGAGGGGTTAAATTCAAATGCTATTCTTTCCAATGAAGAACAGCAGTCTGCTTGGAAAATATCGAAAGAAGAACTGTATAGCCATGTGAAAGTGAAAACTATTTTATTCAGTTACGTGCAAGGATTACCCGCTGGTTTTTTATTATCTATGCTTTTTGCCTACATTTTTAAAAAGGATTAATATGACCTATATGTTAGATATTTCTGTGGTGGTACCTCTTTATAATGAGGATGAATCATTGATTGAGTTAGTACATTGGATTGATAAGGTGATGTTGGAAAATG
>CAMDWC010000259.1 GCA_945878825.1 Haliscomenobacter hydrossis DSM 1100 | reverse complement strand
TGAGGTGGCTAATTTCTGTTCATTATCCTTTAGCGTGGTCAATACCTTATTTTTGACCTTCATTTCCTGCCCTAATTGCTGTTCCTGTCCCTTTATGGCCAGTAAAATAGATTCCTTTTCTGACAAAGAGGCGGTAAGCTGAACCGTTTTCTTTTTCAAAGTTGTTTGCGTAGCATGAATTAAGGAAACCTGCCTTCGCCGATAACTTTCGTATTGTTTTACCAGAACAAAGCGTTTATAAAATTGATTTAGATTTTCAGCTGAAAACAAAAAAGCATCCAGATTTCGATGTAACTTATTTCTCAAAGCTGCCCTCACCATTTGCTTGTATTCGATCTGTAAACGGTCAATATCTAATTGAAGGGATGCCAAAACGTCTCTTGTACGGTAAATCCGCGACTCCGTGTAAATAATTTCACTTTTTAGATTATTTACCAGTTGTTGCCTGTTTAAAACCTGCGTTTGAAGATTAAGATAGTGTTGTATAGATTTTTCTTTATCCTCTCTGGTTTGTTGAAGTTCCTTGGTTGTTTGTTCAATATTTTTCAACAAATCCTTCCTTCGCTCTTCTAATTCCTTTCTCGATTGACTAAAGGCAGGAACGATTAAGGCGAATAAAAAAAGAAAATTAATAGCTACCAGAATACCTCTGCGGGATATCGAAGCGAAGGCTGACAGGCAAATTAAATTGAACCTGATTGAATGATAGGACGACATGTAGATTTCCAGTTTCGGCACTTTGTATATTCAAATCACGAAAATAAGAAAATTGTTGCTTGCTTTCTAATTCTTTATAATCTCCAAACTTCATTTTAAAATATTTGTTGCTTGAAGGCTGCCCCCAATCTATGGTAGAAATCCTTTTATTACTAAAATCCCATACAATTGATAAGATACCATTATCCAATGGTTTTTGCAACTGCCACTCAAATGATTCTTTATTTGTCAACGTAAAATCAGATACATCGTCTAGGGGAGCATTTCCCAATAAGAGCGCTTGAAGATGCAAAAAATCGCCAGGAAGCTGGTATTTTTCATTTACAAAAGAGATAGGATGAGCTTCAAATACATTATTAAGCCTATCTAAGACAAAAAAAGAATCTTTTAAAATCAATGCTCTTCCCACTTCAAACCCTAATTTTCGCAAGGAAACCCAAATGGCACTATCCCTACGAACCCTAATAATACCTTGACCGCTCAAATTTGAACCTTCCGATTCCATTTGAAACTGACATTTTCCCTCCATCCACTCTGGGGCAAAGACAGCTTTTCGAAGAAACAAAGAAGGATTATTATCTTCAACTAAGCCTCCTTTTTTACTTATTTTAGGGGAGCAGGAAAGAAAGGCAAAAAGCAGAAAAGAAGAAAAAACTATTTTATTCATCTTATTAAAACTTACTCAATTTTAAGGACAAACTTTTTCCAGTATTACCCAATTCCAGTGATTTTTTGTAAGTTTTCTCTGCCTTTAACTTATCATTTACCGAAAAAAATGCGTCTCCCCAATGTTCGAAAAACAGCGGTGTTCCCCACTTTGCCCCCTCATCGAATAACTTCAAGGCTACATCAGGTTGATTGGCCTTAAATGCAGCAAACGCTTTGGCATGAATGACAAGCGCCTCGTTATAACTGTCATCTGGACCATTATTTGTTAAAGGTAGAAGCGATTCCCCTTCTGATAAAATTTGCAGCGACCAGAGGTAAGATTTTTTTTCTTTCCCTTTCAAAGATAGAAAAATATCATTTGCAGCTACTTTTTCACCTTGTAGCGACAGGGCAAGTGCTTTTAAAGCCATTAAATGATTGGTAAGTTGCTCGTCTTTGGAACTTTGAAGAAAAGCCTCCTCAATCAAGGGTAAGGCTTCTGCCGTTTTACCCTGAAATAAATAACCGTACACTGCATAAAAAGGAATCTTTGGATTATTAGGAAAAATATCCCAGGCAAACAAAGCTTCTTTAGTTAAGGAAACGGATTGACCGGTAGTCCAAAGGAGATGCAAATAATTTTCCCAAACGAAGAAAATAGATTCTTCTTTTTTTAGCGCGGCTTTATACTTCATCACGGCCGTATCAACTACCCCCATGATACGATAAATTTCAGCCTGAAGTGCCAAAGGAGATGCATCAGAAGGATGAGCTACTTCCATTGAAGCACAAAGAATCAATAATTGTTCCTTCAGAGAAACCTCTTTAGAAATAATCAGTTTATCAATTTCAGGCATCAATCGAGCCCTTTTCTTTTCGGTATCAATTTGATTATCAGAAAAAAATGCATTTAATGCTAAAAGTGAGGTAGTTTTTGAATTATTTTCAAGTTGACTTAGCTCAAATTTTGCGCGAGAAGCATCAGGCTGTAAGGACAATAATTGCTTTAAAATTTTTGATGCTCCCTCAAGGTCATTATGCTTAATAAAATAATCAAATGCCAGGTAAAAATGCTTCTCCTCTGAGGGAAACATATTAATTAAGCTAATCAATTCCTTTTTTGCCTTTGGAATATTCCCCGATATATGAAATAGCTCTTGTCGTTGAAGGATAGTCTTAGGAGAAACGCCCCAAACAGATTCCAGTGCGTCTATTACTTTAAATGCTGCGTTCCCGTCATTGACTTTTTGATAGCAAAAAATCAATGACTGGTAATAATCGATACCTTTGGAATCTAATGTGATACATTTTTGTAGCACGGGAATAGCCAGATTATACTGACTATTTTGCAGATAAAGAGCGGCTAATTTCTGTTGAAACCAGCTATTATCAGGTGATTTTTTAGTAGCTGAAAGGGCGTGAAAAATAGCTTTTTCCCACTGAGAACTATCCTGATAAATCAATGCAAGATAATAGTCAGCCAGATCATTCGACGGATAATCCTTCAGCAATTTCTGATAAATAGCTACTGCCTTGTCTGTATTGCGTAAAAAAATTTCTTTAGCGCCTTCGATTAAAGCTGTTTCCACCAATAAATCATTAGCAGAAATCTGCACCGGTTGCCCCATTACCGCAAGACTTAACGACAAGAAAGAAAGACAAACCCAGATGATTTTCATGAAAAGATTTAAAGATTATTAGTCAATAATGGTAATTTTAAGCATGTTGGTGCGGTGTTTTCTCATCAATGGCATAGTACCTGTATTTACTACAACATCTCCTTTTTGAAGGATAGATTTTTCTTTTAACAAATCGACTACATCCTGAATAGTGTCATCAGTGGTAGCATAACGATCATAATAAAAGCATTCTACGCCCCATACGAGACTTAGTGTGGCTAGCATGTGAATTTTATCGCAAAAAATATACGTTTTGATATTGATATCGGGTCTAAAACTTGACACTTTAAAGGCCGTATAACCTGAGCTGGTCATAGCAATAATAGCATTAGCTTTAATACTTTCTGCTGTATGCACTGCCTGCTGACATACAACATCGGAAAGGAAAGTGCGTGACTTTGCAGAAGGAACTGGTCTTTTATCTCCAATTTCGAATACTTTTTCCGCCTCTTGAATAATTTTTACCATGGCTTCAACCACTTTGATAGGATGTCTTCCAACGGAAGTCTCTGCACTCAACATAACAGCATCGGCACCGTCAAATACAGCATTAGCGACATCGGTAGCCTCAGCGCGCGTTGGTGAAGGATTAGTAATCATGGAATCCATCATCTGGGTGGCCACAATAACGGGTCTGGATCTACGAATACACTTTTGGATAATTGTTTTTTGAACGACTGGCACTTGCTCGATAGGAATTTCGATGCCAAGGTCTCCACGTGCCACCATAATGGCATTAGAAGCCTTAATAATTTTATCGATTTTTTCAACGGCCTCAGGTTTCTCAATTTTAGAGATAATTTTAGCCGGGTGATTCTTAGCGTCGATTTTAGCTCTTAATTCCTTAACATCTTTGGCTGAACGAACGAAAGAAAGGGCAATCCAATTGACTGGCTGAGTAAGAATAAATTCCAGATCGATAAGATCCTTTTCGGGTAAAGAAGGCAGAGAAATTTTTGTATTGGGAAGATTCACTCCTTTATTTGAGGACAAAACACCACCAAATAGGGTAACTAACTTAACCGTATCTTTAAAATTTGTTTCTATCACTTCGAAAACCAGCTTACCGTCATCTACGAGAACCTTTTCCCCTACCTTAACATCAGAGGCAAAATCCTGATAACTCATGTAAATAGCCTCTTTGGTTCCAACACAAGGTTTATTGATAAGCGTAATAACGTCACCCTCTGCTAGTTCCAACGCATTATTTTCAATTTGGCCAACCCTAAGTTTAGGTCCCTGAAGATCGGCGAGAATACCAATATGATAACCAAAATTATCATTTAACTCCGTAATACGCTGAATCACTTCAAGATGCTCATTGTGTCGACTATGAGAAAAATTGAGTCGAAAAATATTCACCCCTGCATCGGCTAAGGCGCGAAGATTCTCAATGGAGCTACAAGCAGGACCAACGGTAGCTACTATCTTTGTGTTTTTGTTAACTTTGTTTTGCATTTTTTTCGGTATATCACATCAACACTCTAGTAAATGTAAGGGCGAAATAAGCAATAATATTGCAAAAAGGTTTTAAATTAAATGAAAAAATCAAAGAAAGAACGCATTATATCAAAAAAATGATAAAAAACTTTGATTTTACAGGTAGTTCTGCTTTACTTTGCAAATCATTTTAATAAACCACTAATAATTTCCCTATGTCTAGCATTGCAGAAAGAGTAAGCAAGATTATCGTTAAAAATTTGGGAGTTGACGAAGCAGATGTAAATCCCGGTGCAAGTTTCACAGGTGATTTAGGAGCCGATTCTTTGGATACGGTTGAGCTAATAATGGCTTTTGAAAAAGAATTCGAAGTCTCTATTCCAGATGAGCAAGCGGAAAAGATTCAAACTGTTGGCGACGCCGTTAAATATCTAGAAGATCAGTTAGCTGCAAAGTAAATCTTGTGTAACTA
>CAMDWC010000258.1 GCA_945878825.1 Haliscomenobacter hydrossis DSM 1100 | reverse complement strand
ACCGGAGTAACAAGACACATTTTTTAAGCCAACATGATAGGCCATGGTTTGCGCCCAAATTTGCGATAAATGACTTCTTCTGGAATTATGGGTACAAATAAAATTTAAACGAATGTCCTCATCCGCATTTATCTTCTCTTGAATATAGTCAACCAATGGAAGTAATACTACTTTTCGTTCATCGGGAATAGATTGTGCCTTACAATTTGCTATTAGGCTAGAAATTTTTGAATACATTTCTTTCTGTTTTTACTTTTTAAAAACGATTATTGAGGACTTATTATTTATGTCATTAAAGAGAAATATTTAAGTTGTATTAAATTTGAGTTAAAAATAACAATTCATGGCGAATATGATGGATCATAATGCGAGAATAGCCAGCATGACTTTTGCCTCTGTTTATCCTCATTATGTGAATAAAGTGGAGAGAAAAGGAAGAAGTATTGAAGAGTTACACCAAGTAATTTACTGGTTAACCGGCTTTAATGAAGATAAAATGAATCAACTCATTAACGATAAAGTAACTTTTGCCGATTTTTTTCAACATGCAAGCCTTCACGACAATGCGCATCTTATCACAGGTATGATTTGCGGGTACCGGATAGAAGAAATTGAAAATCCGCTGACCCAAAAAGTAAGATTTCTGGATAAATTAGTGGATGAGTTAGCCAAAGGTCGTATGATGGAGAAAATTCTTCGAACCTAGAATTAGTTTTGTTTAAAACATTCATTTTTATATTATGATTCAAAAGATTTTCCTCCTCCTCCTTTTATTCCTGGCCTGTAAAGGTATTTCACAAGATATTCATATTCGCGTTAATCTGATCGGCTATGAAGCTTCGCATCCTAAAAAGGCATTGATTTTGTCAAAAACGCCTATAAACGATGCTTGGTTTATTTATCAGGAAAATGGGAAAAAGGTGAAAGAAATTAACCCAATTCTTTTGAAAGGGGAAAATTGGGCTCCGTTCGATTATTATTATGAATGTAATTTTACTGATATAACAACTCATGGCACCTATTTTTTGTCCAATAACACTCAAAATTTACGTTCAGAAAAGTTTTTAATAGGAAATTATCCGCCCATTCACGAATCTGTCGTTGGTTTCATGCAAACGCAACGATGTGGATTCAATCCCTTTACTAAAGAAGTTTGTCATCCTCTCGATGGAAAAAGTTTTTATGGAAACAGACCCGATTCCTCCTATGTTGACGCAACAGGTGGCTGGCATGATGCCGGAGATCAGTTGAAATATCTGATAACAGGTAGTAATGCAACAGCCAGAATGTTAATGGCTTATCAATGGAATCCTTCCGTTTTTGAGGATAAAGTGAATGGTCTCGGTCTACCTCAGCCTAATGGAATAGCTGATGTTCTGGATGAGGCTAAGTGGGGCTTGGATTGGATCCATAAGCTCCATCCAACAAGTGAGGAATTAATCCATCAGGTGGCTGATGATCGCGATCATCTTGGATTTAAAATGCCTCATGAAGATGCCGCAAATTACGGATGGGGTAAAAATAAATACCGACCTGCCTATTTTGCCAATGGTAAACCTCAGGGGTTAGGTAAATATAAAAGTGAATCCACCGGGGTTTCTAACGTAGCAGGTAGGTCGGCCGCAGCCTTAGCCCTGGGGCATCAGGTCTTTAAAGATATTCCCGGACATCTTCCTTTTGCAGCGCAATGTCTTCAGGATGCGATAGAAATATTTGAAATGGGAAAAAAAGGGAAGGTTTTCAACAAGGAAATAGCTATGGTGCTCCGTATAGATATAACGAGCGTACCTGGGCAGATGACATGGAATGGGGAGCTGCTGCTCTTTTTAAGGCCACCGGAGATAAAAAATATCTCAACGATGCATTACATTATGCCGATTTGATTGGCTTCACTTCCTGGATGGAAATGGATTCCGCCGCGCATTATGAAATGTATCCTTATGTGAATATGGGTCATTATGCTCTTTGGCAAGTCGTTAATGATAAAAATATTAGAAATAAATTAGCTGATTATTACAAACATAATCTTCTTAGAATACAGGAAAAGGCAGATAAGAATCCCTATGGAGTGGGTCACCTTTTTATCTGGTGTTCTAATAATCTGGCCGCAGCAGTAGCAACGCAGGCATTGCTGTATGAACAAATGACAGGCGATGTTCAATTTCGACCTTTACTTCAGAATCATCTGAACTGGTTATTTGGACTTAATCCCTGGGGTACCAGCATGATTACGGGCATTCCGGCCAATGGGGAATTCCCGTTAGATGTACACATGCCATTTTGGATATTGAATAAACAAGTGGTCCCCGGAAGTTTAGTCGATGGTCCCCTTTGGTCTAGTATTCATGATAAAATGTTGGCTATCAGATTAAATGAACCAGACGAGTTCGCTCATTTGCAACCTGACCATATTAAATATTGGGATGATTTTGCAGATTATTCTACCAATGAACCTACTATGGATGGTTCGGCAGATTTAATTCTATTGCTGGCTCATTTTGCAAAACCTAAAATCAAATGATTTAATTTTCATCTGATGCTACTCATTATCCATATCATTTAATAAATTGATAGATTTCATTAATGGTTCCCATTCATTGCCTTGTAAAGGTAGTTTGAACCACCATTTATACGCATTTTTTTATTTTAAATGGAAGAAAAGCCATACTGCTAAGAGGGTAAATAAAAGGGTAACCATTTCTTGAAATTTAATAAATATTTACCGTTTGATAACCATTTTGCAAGGTGACAAGATCCTTTTTCAAAAAAGTTGCCAAGTGTCCAGATTGGAGGTGTTCCTGAAAACTAGATTCATTTTTAAAACACTCCCAAATGACAATGACGGTTGGGTCCTCTTTTGATTGCTTAAGATCAAAAGAAACATTCCCCGACTCCAAAAGAGTATGTTGCCTCAATATTTTTAACTCATCTAGAGCAAATGAGACCTTTTCAACTTCTTTAATTTTTAAAATGGCCGTGGAATAAAAATAATCAGATTTACCTGATGGCTCAATTAAATCCCATAGATTTCCATACAAATCTTCAAATACGGCTACCTTGCCGTATTCCTCCAATCTGGGACCATTGATAATTTTTATATGATTATCTAGGAGATTATTGAAATCTCTATCAAAATGGTCGGTATGCAGGAACAGAAAAACTCTTCCGCCCGTTTGATTTCCAACACTTTTTGCCTGCGTGTCATTGGCACTTTTTGCAAGCAAAAGAGCACATTCTTTTGCACCTTTGGGTTTTACGACAACCCAACGTTTGGTATCAGTCAGTGGCGTATCTTCAATAAGATCAAAATTTAATTTTTTCGTATAAAAGTCAATAGCTTCATCGTAATCAGCTACAACCAAGGTCATTTGGGCAATATGTTGGTTCATTTTTAAGGCAAATATATACGATTTTTCGTATTACTTCTTTTGCTTTTCTCCATAATCTGCGGGGCAAATGTTATCTTTCCTAAAAATTCACATGAGGATTAATATACTTATTGGCCTTATTTTATTCGTGTTTTTATCATTGTCGCTGAAAGAATATGAAAAGAGGCAAAGGCCAAATATAGTTCTTGTTATGTCTGATGATCAGGGTTGGGGACAAATGGGATATTATAATCACCCATTTTTGCAGACACCTCATTTGAATGAAATGGCAAAAAGTGGTCTAAGAATGGATAGGTTTTACGCAGGTGCACCTGTCTGTTCTCCGACCAGGTCTTCCGTATTAACGGGACGGGCAAATGATCGTTCCGCTGTTTATGCCCATGGTTTTCCCATGAGAAGACAAGAAAAAACCGTGGCTCAGGCACTTCAAAAGGCTGGATATAATACAGCACATTTTGGAAAATGGCATCTGGACGGGCTCAAAGGTCCGGGTGTACCCATCCTTGCGGAAGACAATAGAAATCCGGGATTTTTTGGATTTACCGAGTGGTTATCTGTGTCCAATTTTTTTGATCTCAATCCTTTAATGAGTCATAAGGGTAATATTGCGGAGTATATTGGGAATTCATCTGATATTATTGTAAATCAGGCACTTGATTTTATTTTGGCTCATAAAAATGAACCATTTTTTGTAGTTGTTTGGTTTGGAAGTCCTCACGAACCCTGGAGTGCCTTACCTGAGGAAAAATCAAATTTCCCAAAAGGTATGGAGGAAATGCAGCAAAATTATCTTGGAGAAATAGTGGAAATGGATAAAAGTATAGGTCTGCTGAATTCGAAATTGAAGGAAATGGGTTTGGATGAAAATACCTTGATTTGGTTTAATAGTGATAATGGCGGCGTATCTGTCGGCGGTAAGGAAGGGGTTGGGGGACTAAGAGATTTTAAGGGAAGTCTTTATGAAGGAGGAATAAGGGTTCCTTGCATTATTAAGTGGCCTACAACCATTAAGGGAGGAACCGTCAGTCATTTTCCGGCAAGTACTATGGATATTTTTCCTACCATCGCTTCCATTTGTAACCTACCTGACGATGTTTTTGTACGACCCATCGATGGGAAAAGCATTTTACCTCTTTTAATGGGAAAAGCAGAGGCATTTAGGAAAGAACCAATCCCATTTAAATATAGAAATCAAGGGGCCTTAATTGACAATGATTATAAATTATTGGTGGAAAATATTGAGAAAAAGGAATACGCTTTATATGACTTGAAAAATGATAAGACTGAAACAAAGAATATCATTTCTTTACATTCTTCGCGAGCACAAATAATGATTTCCAATTATAACCAATGGATGGTAAGTGTTGACCAAAGTGTAAAGGGTGAGGACTACAAAGGTGGATTGATGGAAAAAGATCCTGCCCCTGAGTTCTGGTGGAACAAACCTGAATACGCCCCTTATTTGCCCTTATGGAAAAATCGGCCTGAGTATAAAAAACAGTTAAATGATTGAAAAATCAGGAGATCCGGTTTCAATTTCCCATTGGACTTGTATCGCATTTTACATCACCTACTACAAATTGGAGGCCATCGAGGAAAAATTGAAGTAATTGCGGA
>CAMDWC010000257.1 GCA_945878825.1 Haliscomenobacter hydrossis DSM 1100 | reverse complement strand
CTCGAAATACCTGATAATCTCGATGAAAGGGAAGCTAAAACTCTTTTTGCAGCTAAGCTTTATGAAAAGGGATCATTGTCTTTAGGTCAAGCTGCTGAGCTTGCTGGTTACTCTAAGCGGACATTCATGGAACTTTTAGGCAACTATGGAGTTTCGATTTTTGAATATCCTGAAATGGAACTAGAAAAAGATATCAAGAATGCGCAGAACTATCATCTCTGACACTAGTTGCCTTATTCTATTAGACAATATTGGTGAACTTTCAATCCTAAATAAATTATTCGGAAATATAACAACGACATCGGAAGTAGCTGGAGAATTTGGTAGACTACTTCCTCCCTGGATTGAAATTAAAGAACCTATTAATAAGAATTATCAATCAATAATTGAAGCTTCATTAGATAAAGGTTAGGCAAGTGCTATTGCCTTGGCTATTGAGTTAGATAATTGCCTTCTGATCATTGATGATCTCAAAGGAAGAAAATTTGCACATCAACTTGGTTTAACAATAATTGGTACTATAGGAGTTATTGTAGACGCTAAACTTGCTGGAATAATTCCATCAATAAAACCTATACTATCTAAAATAAAATCAACTAATTTCAGAATTACTGAACAGTTAGAATTACTTATTTTAAAGCTGGCTGGCGAATAAGCCTTCGACTAATAAAAGGCTTTGGACCATTGGGGCTTCCACCTTTGGCTCTTTTATTAAAAAAATAGACAATTTGATAGACGGACCCATGAAAAATAAATATTCAACTAGCCTCGTATCAAATATATTAATATCTAATACACCTATAAGAATTGGTCATTGAGTTTTTATTAGATAAATTTAAAATAAAATATCCACTATTTAAATCTTCAGAATGAGATTTCCTGTTGAAGTGTTTTGACAGTTTACTCCGAAATTATAGACCTGTATCCATTTTTAATCCTATGTCGTTAATGCACCACACACGCTAATAGTCTGTCCGCTGATATAAGCCCCCATATCGGAAGCAAGAAAAACACAAACGTCTGCCACTTCAGAAGATTTTCCGAATCTTTTTAATGGAATATTCGCTAAATATGCCTCTCTGGTTTTTTCGTCCAACTCATCTGTCATATCCGTTTCAATAAATCCTGGTGCAACGGTATTACAACGAATATTTCTGGTACCCATCTCTTTGGCTAAAGACTTTGTAAAGCCAATAATGCCAGCTTTTGATGCGGCATAATTTGCTTGTCCCGCATTTCCTGTAACGCCAACAATTGAACCCATATTAATGATGGCACCATTTTTAGCTTTCATCATGGGTTTCAAAACCTGCTTACAAAGATTAAATACAGATTTTAAATTTGTCTCAATCACTTTATCCCATTGTTCTTCAGTCATTCTCAATAACAAGGTATCCTGTGTTATTCCTGCATTATTTACTAAAATATCTAATTTACCAAAATCCTCTAGGACCTGATTTACTAAGGTTTCGGCAGCTTGAAAATTAGACGCATCTGATTGATAAGCTTTTATGGTGATACCTGAAACTGCATTTTCAGCAATTACTTTTTCCGCTTCTGCAGCACTTGACCTATAAGTAAAAGCAACATGAGCACCATGTTCCACAAAACGAGCAACCAATGCAGCGCCAATGCCTCTCGATCCGCCGGTAATTAAGGCAACTTTATCTTGTAATAACTTCATATCAGATTTTTAATATTACAAAGTTATCAAAATTTTCAAAAATAATTTTAAAAAACTTGGAAACTAATTGAACCTTTTTAGTTTCCATCGTTTATTAATATATGAATTCTACTAAAGATAATATTCTCATCCAGGCGGAGGCATTTTTTTTGAAATATGGTTTCAGAAACGTAACCATGGACGATTTATGCAAAGAAATGGGGATAAGTAAAAAAACACTATACCAATACTTCCAGACCAAAGACGCCCTGGTGGAATCCTGTATTTTTGGTTATATGGAAAAAGAGGCCGATAAAGTTCAACAGATAAGGAAGCAGGCTACAGATCCCGTGGATGCTTTTTATAGTTTATCTAAAAGGGCGCTGGAATCGTTAAAGGAAGTTTCTCCTTTCGTTATTTTCGATTTACAGAAAAATCATCCGGAAATATGGAAAAAATTTGTTAACCATGATTTTGAATGGCAGTATAATATGTTGGTTTTAAATTTTCAATCAGGTATTGAACAAGGATTTTACAGAGCTGAAATTAGTCCCTCCAAGGTGGCAAAATTATTTTTATTGCAGTCGGAAGGTATGTTAAGACCAAGAATTTTCGAACCTGAATCCCTCGAACTAATTGAAGCAATTACTATAAGGGATGAATTATTTCTACGAAGCATTTGTACGCCATTAGGAATAGAACGGTTAATCAGTTTAATGAGCGCTAAGGCTACTACCATTTCATAAAATCTACCAACAAATAACACGATGAATAAAATGAAGATTTTTTCAAAATCACATGTATTATTTCCCAGCTTAGGTTTGTTTTTCCTGTGTTCGTTTTATCAGGTGAATGGCCAAATGCCATTGAATCTTAAGGCGGCAATGCAGTATGCTGTCGATAACAATAGCAGCGTAATTCAGGGTAAACTCGACGAAGCAAAGGGATTAATTAATGTGGAACAGCTGCTTTCCTCTGGTTACCCACAAATTAATGGAAATGCTCAATTTGTCTATAACCCATTGTTACAGGTTATCTTTTTTCCAGATTTTTTGAACGGTAAACCTGACGATATCAGACCGGTGACCATTGGCACTCATTGGGGAACCAATGCCTCTATTGAGGTGACCCAATTGGTTTTTAGTCCTGAATTCAGGGTAGGTTTGAACGCTGCAAAAAAGGCTACAGAATTGTATAGATTTAGGGCAGAGGCTACCAAAGAAGAATTGGTTTTACAAGTTTCTAAAGGCTATTATGCTATTCAGGCGGTAAAATCTCAAAAGGCAAATATTCAGGCTAATTTGTTTAAGATTAAGGAATTACTGAAGTTAACCAAGATGCAGGTTGAAAATGGATTAGGGAGAATGCAAGATGTTAAGCAACTTGAACTTACAGAACTTATCTTGGAAAACCAGTTGAATAATCTGGAATTGCAGATTCAACAGCAGATGGTTATGTTTAAGCTTTCACTTCAAATGCCATTGGTAACCGACATCATTCTTACGGATACCCTAAGTGAATCAAGTTATACCTTACCTGAGGTAGTAGCTTTACAAGCCAATTATAATCAGCGTATTGGATTATCACTCATAGAGCAAAATCAAGCGCTTAATGTAATTAATTTAAACAGGTATAAAGCGAGTTACTGGCCCACAGCAAATTTATTTGCAAATATTGCAGCTCAGGCGCAGCCAAGAACTTTTGGCGATTTTGTTAGCTCTAACTCATGGGCCAGCTTTAGTTCTGTGGGATTAAGGTTGCGCGTGCCCATTTATGACGGTGGTTTAAGAAGGACGCAGGTTGAGTCGGTTCAAATAGATATTAAAAAGGGAGAGGAAGACAGAAAGCAACTCCTATCTTTATATGAAGCTCAATTTGAAAATGCAAAGAAAACATTGGCCCTTAATCTGAATAATTTAACGCCGCTTAAAAGAGCCCGAAGCCTCGCCGAAGAAATTTACGCCCAAAGTCAGGCAAGATATCAGCAGGGACTTGCTCCATTAACGGAAATATTAAATGCAGAAACATCCCTCAGAGAATCAAAAAACAATGTGCTCTCAGCTTTGTTTCAGGTCAGAATAGCCGAACTCGATTTGCTTCATGCTAATGGGCAATTGATTAAATTTTTACAGTAAATAACCCAAACTTTATATTTTAACAACATGAAAAAAGGACTTAGAATTCTGACCATCCTATCTATTACCATCGGTGTATTCGCCGTAATTGGATGGAAATTAACAGATAATAAAAAGAAGATAGATAGCTCTGCAGCGAAAGCTCAAGTAAGAAATACTACGGTAATGGTTTCTTCTACCTTTCCGGAAATTACCTTGATGAAGAAAGATTTTAATGCAAATGGCTCATTCAGAGCGTTTAAGGAGGTGGCTATCATTTCTGAAGCAGCTGGAAGAGTGACTCAGGTGAATTTTGAAAATGGAAAGCAAGTACAGGAAGGTAATGTCCTGGTGACTTTAGATGCTGACTTATTGCTTAATCAAATCGCTCAAGTTAAATTTAATCAGGAGAAAATTAAAAAAGACGTTCAACGTCTCACTAATTTACTTCCGGTGGGTGGCGTTTCTCAACAACAATTAGATGATGCAGTCAATGGGCTTGAAAATCTAAAATTCCAGCAGGTTAGCCTTGAAAAGCAACTTTCTTTTAGTAAGGTTAAAGCACCTTTAACGGGTATCATCTCAAATAAAATGGTGGAAAAGGGTTCTTTTATCACTCCGCCTATGAAGTTAGGAGATATAGTACAAACTAATAAATTATTTTTTCAAACTTATCTCACCGCCGAGCAGATTTCTCTCATCAAGGTGGGATTCAATGCAGATGTTGTAACTGACGTAATGCCAGATCAAAATCTTAAAGGCTTTGTTACGCTTATCGATGTAAAATCTGATCCTTCAAGAAGATACCTGGTGGAGCTTTTGATAACTAATCCAGGGCGATTAAGACCGGGTATGACCGGGCAGGTTTCATTCAATGATATTGCTTCTTCTGAGATTTTGGCCATTCCACGTATTTGTTTGGTAGGAAGTTCGAGAAATGCTTCTGTTTATGTGATTGAAAATGGTAAAGCCGTTCTAAGAAATATTCAAATTGGGGCTGGCACAGGAAGTTTGCTTGCCGTACTTGGTGGATTGCAAAAGTCAGATGAAATTGTCCTCACAGGTCAAATAAATCTGGTGGACGGTGCGCCTATTATTGTAAAAAACAAATAAGGAATAATCATTTAACCTTTTCAAAAGAAAATTCATGTCATTAACTGAAATTGCTATTAAAAGGCCTTCCCTGATTATAGTGCTGTTTGTTGTGCTAACCGTTTTAGG
The DNA here is from genome assembly GCA_945878825.1 of Haliscomenobacter hydrossis DSM 1100. Classification (GTDB taxonomy): domain Bacteria; phylum Bacteroidota; class Bacteroidia; order Chitinophagales; family Saprospiraceae; genus BJGN01. The sequence goes on along the minus strand of CAMDWC010000257.1, from coordinate 21 downwards.
CCTTTTTAGTTATACCCAATT
>CAMDWC010000256.1 GCA_945878825.1 Haliscomenobacter hydrossis DSM 1100 | reverse complement strand
CCGGAAGTGGTTGACCTGGGAAGCGGTTTCTGGGGTCGCTACAAAACTGTTTCCGAAAAATGGATGGCTTTTGTGGACGATAACAATTGGGGAATGGGTGTTTACTCCCCTTCGGCAACATCATTTCTTGCCGGCAAGGCGGGAAAGGTAGGAGGTGAATCCAACAGTACTTCTACCTCTTATATTGCTCCGTTGCGAAAAGAAAAACTCATGAAAAATTCGGTAACTGAATTCGAGTATTATTTGATAATAGGAACACTGGAGGAAATAAGGTCTGCAGTTTATCAGATTGACAAAACATTGAACTCAAAATGAAATAGTAGGTAGTGTGAAATTGGTTGCAAATAAAGTTTGACTCACAAGAAAATGTTTAGGTGCAAGTTCGATCTGACAACTAAGAAACAATTATAAACAGATGAAAAAAAAGAAAATTGTCGTTGTAGGCGGTACCAATACAGATATGGTGGTAAAATCCCCGAGATTCCCCGTCCCGGGTGAGACCATCGTGGGTGAAAATTTCTTTATGAACGCGGGTGGAAAAGGAGCCAATCAGGCTGTGGCAGCTGCCCGTCTGGGTGGCGACGTAACTTTTATTGCGAAAACAGGGAATGATATTTTTGGGAAACAGGCGTTGGAGTTGTTTAAAAATGAGGGTATTAATTGCAGTTACCTCTTTGTTGATGAAACAACTCCTTCGGGTGTAGCACTGATAACACTCGACGCGAAGGGAGAAAATTGCATAGTAGTAGCTTTGGGAGCCAATAATAACCTGACTGCGGATGAAGTATTGAGTGCTGGAGCCGAATTTGAATCGGCCGATGTTGTGCTGGTGCAACTGGAAATACCCATTGATACCGTTGTAAAAACTGCCGAAGCTTGCTTTCTTTTAGGGAAAAAGGTGGTATTGAATCCGGCACCCGCTTGTGCATTACCACCGGAATTAATTAAGTGCCTATACCTGATTACACCCAATGAAACGGAAGCAGAAATCCTAACAGGGGTGGTAGTGACGGATACAATATCGGCTACTAAAGCAGCAATCGAACTTCAAAAAATGGGGGTTCAACATGTAATCATCACCATGGGAAGCCAGGGAGCTTTTCTATATTCGGAGGGGGAAGGCCAATTAATACCTACACTATCAAGACAAGCATTGGCAAAAAGTTTCAATTGTAAAAATGAAGTTGAACAATAAGGGAATGTTTCAACCCAAATCAGAATAGCATTTAATTGAATACCAGTCAGCTGGTAGAGAAATGGCGAGTTTATCAAATCTTTTCAGGTTTTAGTAAGCTTGTGGTGCTTTTGCACCGACAAGAGGAAGATCGCCGCAACCAAGTACTTCTTGAAATTTCAATAACAAGCCCCAATCATTATTCTTTCTGATAATTGTTATCAATAGGTTTCCCTTCATAATTAATTTTATTATATGGTACTGTTTCCGTTTCATCAATGGTATAGTGCCATTTTTTTACATATTCCATGCCCGGCAGAAAATCGTCATGCCTTTCCTTTAGTAAAGACATTAATTTCTTTTCAAGGTCAATTTTTATAGTTTGATAGAGGGGGTCAGCAACTAGGTTTTGTAGTTGGTACGGATCCTTAAGATTATCAAATAATAACCATGGCCCGGTTAGGTCTTTTACATAGGTATATTGTTTGGTGAAAACGCCTCTATATTCTTTCCCTCCTTTACGGCGTGGCCATTGTCCAAATGGCTGAACGCATGATATCAGTGTTGCTTCAACGTTATCCTTTTTTTTGCCTAAAAGTATTTTTGAAAGGTCTTTTCCTTCTACCTCATTCGGAATATCCAACCCGCTTAAGGCCAATAATGTTGGCATAATATCCGGAGAATTGATCAGTACGTCGCAATTTCTCCCCTTATTGCCAAATGCAGCCGGGTAAGAGATTAAAAAAGGAACTTTAATACTTTCGTTGTAGGGTTGCTGCTTGTTAGTTTGCCCATGTGCGCCCATCATGTCTCCATGATCGGCGGTGAAAACAAATATGGTGTTATCTACTATTCCACTCGTTTGTATCATTTTCCAAATTTCACCAATACAATCATCCAATGCAGCCATTTGAGAATAATAGCCTTTAATAGCAATTTCAATTTTTTGGCGCATAGAATCAGGAACATTAGGAGCCAATTTGATTTGCTTATCGCGAAAAAAATTGCGGTATTTTTCCGGCGCTGTGGGGAATGGGTCATGAGGTGGACCCAAGGATAAAAAAAGCATAAACGGCTTGTTGTCTTTTGCATGTTCACTTATATAAGCTACAGCATCTTTACTTTGCGCAATTGCGTCATATCCATCCCAGTATAATTTTTTTGGTGAATTTCCGTAATAGTAAGGTGAATGATTATAGTCGTGTGTGCACTCAAGTGCTTTCCAATATTCAAAACCCTGATGCCGAGATTCCGGAATATAACTTTCCCTGCCATGTCCATCGATATGCCATTTACCTATAAATCCGGTGTTGTAACCATTTTTTTTGTAGACTTTGGCGATGGTTGTCAAGTTTGTATCAAGCATCACATCATTCATAAACATACCAGTTGTAGTAGGATACATGCCCGACATTATCTGTGCACGATAAGGGGTACAAACTGGCATTCCTGATACTGCATTGTTTAAATTTAAACTATGTTGGGCTATCCGATCAATGTTTGGGGTAATTACATCCGTATCTCCGTTATAACCTGTAGACTGAGCCCGCCATTCATCGCAAATAATATATACAATGTTTGGAGCCTTGTTTTTTTGTGCCGTGACCACTTCGGCAACCAACAAGGTGGGAAAAACTAAGATGATTGACGTCAATAGTTTCATAAAACTGATTTAGTGAATGAACTTAGAAGAATGTCAGGGTAATTACGTCCTGCTCCGTCTTGTATTTGAAAGGGTTACATTTTATTTTAGGCAGATTGGAGCAGGGCTATTGGGCAGGACGGAGCGTAACGGTTTATAACAAAGGTATCTGTAAATTTAAATGTTAATCAATGATAAGGTACTTACAATTGTCGTTTTATAAAGAAAATAATAACCATCGAATTTTTAGCAATCTAATGTGGCAACCCAATGGTATTTTACTTGAACCATAAATGTAAAACTAATTTATTCCTGTTTAATGTAAGGTGACAATTTTATACAACACTATGAATCTAATAAGTACATTTTTATTTTTAATATGTGGAACATTATTTTATATAAGTGTAACAGCTCAACCTGTAAAAAATCGCAGGCCCAACATCGTTTTTATCCTCGCAGATGACTTGGGTTATATGGATCTCAACGTTTACGCTAAAAAAATAACAGGGGTCTCGGCAAAGGAACAGTTTTATGAAACGCCTGAAATCGATAGACTTGCCCGCGAAGGTATTGCGTTTAGTTCAGCGTATGTTAACCCGCTTTGTTCGCCTACCCGAGCCAGTATCATTACAGGGAGATATGCGTCCAAACTTGGATTTATGACCGCAACAGGTGGTAATGCCAGCACATTTTATAACCGGGGTGAAAAACCACTAAAGGGTTTTAATGAACAGGATGCACTTTGGGGTGACAAGATTGACATTCAGCAGGCTTGGATCAATGGGTACACCAATATTGCCCTTCCTTCCGGTCAGCCACAGGATAATGGGGTAAACGAAATCACTATTGCGGAGGCACTTAAAGGGTATAATTCAGGCTTTATTGGTAAATGGCATCTGGGAGGTCATGGATCGGAAGGGTATCAGCCGCATGACCAGGGATTCGATGAGATTGCGTATTTTGATGGCGGAAGCTCACCTTACCTTAATTGGAGAGCACTTTGGGACCGAAAAGAAAAATATTTTCCTAAAATGCGGCAAGTTCAGCTTATACAGGGTAAATCAGGTATGGAGACTGGAGAAACATACTTGACGGACGATCTAACAGAACAAGCCGTCAATTACATAGACCGACAGGCTTCGAGCAGCGACAAAAAACCATTTTTACTTTATTTCTGCGAGTTTGCTGTACATGGTCCGTTACAATCACCTCAAGGTATGATCGATTATTTCGACAAAAAGTCAACAAAAGGCTGGAATGGTGATATTAATTCAACCTATGCCGCGATGATCAAATCGCTTGATAATTCCGTTGGTCGCATTATGACCAAATTGAAAGAAACGGGTTTGGATGATAACACGGTTGTTGTATTTATGTCCGATAATGGTGGAATTTCTTTTGATGCGAAATCACCACAAGGACTTACTACATCTAATGCCCCGCTTAAAGGTAGCAAGGCCATGATGTATGAGGGGGGAATAAGGGTACCACTAATAATTTGGCAAAAAGGTCAGATCAAAGGTGGACAGTGGAGCGATGTGCCGGTTCATTGCGCGGATATTTTTCCTACTTTTCTTCAATTTGCTCATCAGGGTACAGATGGCTATAATATAGATGGACAGAGTATTAAGCCATTGTTGAATGATCCTAGTAACATAAAGAAACAGTATACGCGTAATACGTTTTACTGGCACTACCCGCTTAATGTAGCTCCAGAAAATCCAGATGACAAATTACCTTTAACCCCACATTCGGCAATTCGAAAAGGGGATTATAAATTGATATTCGATTGGCATGGACGCTTGAAATTGTACAATATTAAAAAAGACATGTCTGAAAAAAACAATCTGGCGTTTAAAAAACCCGAACTTACAAGAGAGTTGTTTGCTAACCTGATAGGCTGGTTGGAGAAGAATGTAGACAGTAAATATTTACCAACATTAAATAAATTGTATAATCCAACAAAGGAATCCAGAAATATACCTTTTGTTGATCTGTATGGCAGTTTTAAACAGGGAATTGACATTGTTAAAATAGCAAATTAAATCATGTTGGTTGTTTTCAATTAATAGTATATAGAATGAATTCAGAAAATATATACAGTTATATTTCTATTGATGAATATTCTGTAACCCCTAAATATGCCCAAATATCTAACTCAATTGTAAAAGCAATTGAAAAAGGATTGATTGGAAAAGATTATTT
>CAMDWC010000255.1 GCA_945878825.1 Haliscomenobacter hydrossis DSM 1100 | reverse complement strand
AATGCTTTTTCTATACCATTCAGATTTTCATTGGCAACTACCTGAATATCTGAACCACCGTTTATGGCCAGTACGGTACATTTTACTTTTTGCAAAATGGGTTCCGGATTATAATTTGCAAAAAACCTCCACCATTTTGAAGAAAGCTCTTTGGACATGTTTTTAACAAAAGCATCTATATCGTTTTCCGTGTTTATACCTGTCGTTAACCTGACCATTTCCTTATCAGATGCATTAAACCAATTCAACGTAATTTCCTTTGCCTGTTGGATACCCAAAGAAACATCGTCTGCCTGACTTAATGTTTTTAACAAATTTTTATATAAAGGAATATAAGTGTCAATCACCTGTTGAGGCATGCCAACAGACTTAAATACGGCTTCATTTTGTTGTCCCATAAGGTCTGAAATGGGTATGCCAGGTCCGGCGAGGAGCATAATAAAAGAAACAGATTTATTTCTGGCAGCTACCATTGGGGCTATTAATCCTCCTTCACTATGTCCTAATAATCCAATCTTTTTTTGATTAATCATGGGTAATGATTTTACAAATCGGACATGTTCTTCTACATCCAACGCAAAATCCTCTGAACTGCTTTGCTGAAAATCACCTGTTGATTTTCCAAAACCCCTATCGTCAACTCTTAAGACGGCGTAGCCATTTTTGGTTAAAAAATCAGCCAGGACATGAAAAGGTTTGTGATTCAGGATAGATTCATCTCTGTCTTGTTTTCCGCTTCCCGTAATTAAAATAAGGACGGGAAAAGTGGAAGATTCATTTGGGAATGTTAAGGTTGCGCCATAAGTAAGTTTTGTATCTGAACCCTCATAAACGTAATCTTTTGAAATATAGCTAAATGGAGGCTGTGGAGTTTGCGGCTTAACAATTATTTTAGCAGGTGTGGTGTCAGAAAATGGTTCCAATACCAAAGGAAAGGTACCGCCAGACTGCATCCAGTTTCCCTCCAGTTTATTTCCCTCCGCATTCAAATTTCCACTGAAAGAAGCCCCAATCGCTTTAATTTCTATGGTCAATTGAGACCCCGACCACTCTGTTTTGGAAGAAGGAATGCCCAAAGCTTTCTGCGCCGGAACGTCCCATTTGGACTGCCAGGTTTTATCTGCATTTTGAGTTAGGTGTAATCTCAGCTCAATCTTTTGTACTCCTGCCTTCAAAATCCCCGACCAGGACTTATTAGATTGTGCATGTAAAAGAATGCCACAAGATGTGATAAACAGGATAAGGATAATTTTTTTCATTACAATTATTTTTTGTAGCTGGAATCTAGCCTTTATATTGTAAAAGTAGCTAATAGCTACAGCATAATTGACAAACAAAGTTGGTTATTCTCCGAAATAAGGCAGAAAAACAGTGTAAAGAAAGGGCAAATGAAAAATGGCTAAATGAACAAGTAAAAAGAAATGTAGAGAGGTTCCCTTTGCAATTTAGATTTCAATTAACGGATGCCGAAAAAAACGAACGGGTCGCAAATTGCGACCGGTTTGCTTTGCTGAAATACTCTAGTTCAAATTCTTATGTTTTTACAGAACAAGGTGTTGCGATGCTATCTAAATATAAAAGAAATGCCGACCATATTTGGCCTTAGGCAGGTCAAATATGGTCGGCATTTCTTTGTGGATATAACACATTTGGAAAAAGTTCAAAAACCTTAAGCTTTAAATCCACCTACTTCCCAACCTTTCCTGTAAGGCCTGCTGAGGTGTTTATTTGCCTCTTTCAGATTGGAAAATTTCATTTTTTTATGGTTCCATTCCAGTAATTTACCTGGTTCTTTCAACGCAACGGTTCCTAAAATGATGGCTTCTGCCATTGGTCCCGATTGTTCGAAATGGCTTTCCGTTTTGGTTCGACCTAAGCATGCATCCGCAAAATGATGGTAATGATCTCTTTCTTCAAGCTTTGGAGGCATTACTTTTTCAAATTTAGCTTGCGGCAACAACACGGCCATTTTAGTATGTGGTATCAACAAAGCGCCTTCTGTTCCGACAAGCATAGCAGATTCCGCAGGATAATCACTTAACGAAAATAGGGCTCGAACATCTTCCGGCGGGTAAAATTCACCATCAAACCATTCTACTTGAACGGTGTCAGAAGCCGTCAACTCATTGCCTGGAAATATCCAGGTAATATGATTGGATTGTGGCCAGGTATCGCCCATTCTCTCGGGTGATTGTTGCCATGATTCCTGTACACGTGCCTGTACAGACAAGGGGGCAGTCAAACCCATTCCTTTCCAGACAGCATCAAAAATATGGCACCCAATATCACCAGACCAACCCGTACCAAAATCTTGCCAGGCCCTCCATTTTGAAGGATGATAAATAGCTGGCGAATAAGGTCTCATGGGTGCTGTTCCCACCCAAAGATCCCAATTGAGCGTAGCAGGTGGATTTTCATTTGTCGAGGGTCTCGGTCCTTTATATCTGTAAGCCTCAGTAGCACCGGGTCTGTTACTACATAAATAGACGTTTTTAATTTTACCAATATGCCCTTCTTTAATCCATTGCACACCAGTCCGGTCGCCCAGTCCCGAAGCATGCTGCGTGCCAAGCTGACTCACTATGCCAGCTTTACTGGCTGCTTCCGTCAAAACACGGATTTCCGCCACATCATGACACATAGGTTTTTGGCAATAGACATGTTTTCCCAATTGAATGGCTTGAAAACAAATAGCAAAATGATTATGATCGGGCACGCTCACATTTACCGCATCGAACGCATTCGCTTCATTCTTAAAAAGCTCCCGCCAATCGGAATAAGTTTTTGCATTGGGAAGTGCCTCAGCGGCTCTTTTTAAATGCTTTTCGTCCACATCACAAATAGCGACAATATCAACATCAGGGTGCGATTTGAACTTATTCAGGTCATGCCACCCCATTCCACCAACGCCTATACAAATATGTCTTAACTTATTTGGAGGAGAAACATTTTTTGCCTGACTGATTAAAAGGGGAGCAACCACTGCAGCAGAAGCCGCTTTCAGGATAAACTCTCTTCTTGAAATATTATTTTTTCTGGAACTCATAGGTCAAGTTTAGGTATTGAGAAAAACTACCATTAAAATAAGCCATATTCTTTTAAAAACCTAATTTTTCAAGAATATTGGAAATGATGTTCAATCTGATAAAATAATCTCCGTCATTCAATAAAAGCTTATAACGGCTGTTCTGCGCCATATTGAAATTCGCAGGACTACACGACTAAAAGATTGCCTTGTTTGGAATTCTCGCAATAAAAGGATATATTGCATAAATAAGGGGTGTGTTGAGTTGCACAAAGCGGGTTGTTGTGGGTAATAGGCTGTTAAAACTGGGCTCCAAATGAATTAACTTCTAACAATGAGTACGACAGAAATAAAGACAAATCTGCATAAAATCGTCGACCGGATTGAAGATGAACGCCTTCTGAGGGTAATCTACGATTTCCTTGAAGTTAGGGAAAAATCGAACGAGGGACAGCTTTGGAAAACGCTAACAACCGAACAACAGCAGGAAGTTCTACAAGCTTACGAGGATTCAGAGAATGACTCCAACTTGATTGATGACGAAGATATTTGGCGGAAGCTGAAATGAAACTCGTCTGGACGGAGAAAGCCCAACGGAGAATAAGCGAGATTCTTGAATACATTGAAAGGGAATTCGGAGCAAAAGCCAGGCAGACTTTCCGTGAAAAGACTCAAGACTTCACCCAAATACTGATTCAGTTTCCAGAAATGGGCGCCCTTGAAATAAAAGAGAAAAACCTAAGGGGATTCCAACTAACAAATCAAACGAGAGTATTCTATCGGGTGAAGAAAAACTGCATTATTATTCTGACGCTCATTGATTCACGGCAGGATCCGAAGAAGAAGCCGAAATAGCAAGCTGCCCACAACAAGGCATAGCAGGCATAAGAAGTGTTCGCTCTTCAAATAAATACTTAATTCGTTTAAACGCAGCGGCTGTACAGCTTGGACTTGGTGCGATTGTCAGCCTTTTCCCGGTGGCTTTAACAAGCACACCAACCACCCAGACGACTTTAAAGATTAATTATGAACGGTTACCGATGTTTTTCGACTTCGAATCGGTAAACCAATCAGTGTTTAACACTATTAGAAAAACATTTAAAATTGATTCAGTAATTTTATCATGCCGACACTAGATATTTTTACCTGAAACTATGCTTATATTCAACCCCTAAAAAGGGGAATGAGCAATTCTATGTATGATGTTATCATTGTCGGCGGTGGTCATAACGGTTTGGTTGCCGCAACGTATCTGGCAAAAGCGGGAAAATCGGTTTTATTGCTGGAAGCAAATGAGTCGTTGGGTGGTGCCACTACCAGTATTCGTGCATTTCCTGATTTTGACGCTCGTTTATCGAGATATTCTTATCTGGTTTCGCTTTTACCTGACAAAATTGTTCAGGATCTGGGATTGAAGTTCAAAACCCTTCAAAGGGAGGTGATGAGCTATACGCCTCTTTCTGAAAATGGAGATCCAACCGGTCTGATGGTTGCCAGAACCTGGAACGAAGAAACCATTGCCTCCTTTGAATCGCTCTCCAATGGTAAGGACGATATGACTGCATGGCAAACTTTTTATGATGAAATAGCCCTTTTTGCTCAGAAAATAGCCCCTACCTTTCTTGAACCTCTTCCAACGAGGCAGGAATTAAAAAAGCATATTAATCTTGACCCTATTTGGCAATACCTAATGGAAGAACCTATCGGGAAAGTAATTTCGGAGCGATTTAAAAATGACTTTATAAAGGGTGTCATTCTCACTGATGCCCTGATTGGTACCTTCGTTTCTGCTTTTTCTATGCAAGCAAATATTTGTTTTCTATACCATTTGATTGGAAATGGTACCGGCGAATGGAAGGTTCCTGAGGGTGGTATGGGCGCTCTGGTCACTGAACTTCATAGGGTAGCTTTGGAAGCAGGTGTTGAAATTCGTTGCCAAGCTCCGGTAAAAAAAGTGGAAAGTGATAACGACAAAGTTACAGTCACCCTGGAAAATGAAGA
>CAMDWC010000254.1 GCA_945878825.1 Haliscomenobacter hydrossis DSM 1100 | reverse complement strand
CGCAAATAATCCTCAAGGTCCGACGGAGGGACTGGTAAAAATTTATAGAGGGGGAAGCTGGGGCAGTGACGCCGAAGTTTCCCGCAGCGCTTATAGAAATCACCTGAATCCAAATAATAAATCGGACTTCATTGGTATAAGACTGGTTCGGGTAGAATGATAAATTGAAATAGATTTAATAAACGCTTATCTTCATAATAAACCAATGGAAGAAATGCAAAGATATGAACTCAACAAAAAAAAACTTGATTTGATTGACTGGATTAATCAGCTCTCAGATAAAAATACGATTGAGTTTCTTGATAAACTGAAAAGTGCAACATCGAAAGAAACGGAATGTGCTGAATTAACAGTGGAGCAGCAAAAAATTTTACAAAAAGGGATGGATGACATAGAAAATGGTCATGTAATTTCGTCAGCGCAGTTTTGGAAAGAACTGAAAAATGTCTGAGAAAAAAAACGAATCGTTGAATATTCTTAACATATTTCTATTTCAACTGCCAAACCCGGACATAATCAGTTGAAAAAACAGAGGGGAGATCTGCCACGTCGGGAAGTCCCACCCAGTCTTCCATAATTTCTGCATCAAAAACAATATGAAGAGGTCTATGGAAATAATCGTTGATTCGTTGAAAAACTTCTTTCCCATCAATATACCAGACTAATTTTTCTGGCGTCCAAAGAAAACCGTAAACATGAAAATCGGCGTAAAAATCGTAAGGCATTAATTGCTTAAATGAATAATTGGGCAATTTGGTCTTTTTCTTATTAACCACCGATTCTACATAAGGTGTTTCATATCGGTGAATGGTGGCCCAAAAAGTACGTTGAAGCTGAGGTTCAGGCAGTTTGCCAAAAAGTTCAAAAATATCAATTTCCTCAGAAGCATCCCCCTCCCGATATTTTTTATCGGCATCAAGAGGATCATATAACCAGAAAGCATTACAAACCCCGGAACGCATGGACCGGCTGCGGGCTTCGAAATAACCATACAAAATCCGGCGCTTACTTTTTACTATGGCGGTAGAAAACTTATCCAGCCCCCGCGCTTTGTTCTCCACACTCACTTCAGATGGATCAAGGCTTTTAGCTGATAATTCAAGATGACCATTTTTCACTGCCACATTGTTCCTATCAAAATAAGCAGGTTTTCTACCTACCCAAGCAGGATTAAAATCCCACCATTTTTCATTATTCAGCGTCGTGCCATCAAATTCATCACTGAAGGCAGGTACCCATTTCCACTCATTTCCTAAAGGGCAGACAGGTATTTCCGTGTCGGATTGTGCCATTACCTGAACTACCAAAAATAGGAAGAGACTGATACATTGAATAACCCTTTTCATGATATTATTTTTTTAATGTAACCCGTATTTTCCCCTGAATATTTTCAAAAACCCATTTCCCATTTTTTAAGGTCGGGGAAATAGAGGTCCCTGCTATTTGAAGGCTATCTATTCCTTTTTGAAAAACAGGTAGTTCTACCTGTGCTTTCATTCCTTTGGGCAGCTCCAGATCTACCTGATAATTCTTTTCATCCTGTGTGATTTTCTCAAAAATGGAGCCAAGGGCAGTAGGAACACGAATTTCTGCCAGGGTTAAGGTACCAATTTCAGGTTTAATCAACGCGCTGGTAAAACCAGGGCTTCCGGGTTGAATGCCCATCAACCGGAAGGCAATAAGATTGGACGGAGCAGCTCCCCAGGCATGATTCCAGTCCAGATTGGGCTTGAATTTTAAGTCCCAGGCTTCCATTGTCATACCTGCACCTACTTCGATCATGTGATACCAGCCTCTCTCATCCTTTTTTGTAAGCATTTGCAGAGCGTAATCCCCCATGCCTTCATTGTATAAAGCGTCCATAAAAAATTGCGATGCATAAACACTGCAAGCCATATCCTTCGATTTGAGAAAAGTCTTCACCTTTTCCTTATGCTCATCCATGACCAATCCAAAACAGAGCGCAAAGAAATTGGCATGGAAAGAACTGTGAGAGGTGGTGTCCCCGTCCTTCATCAGGCCTGTTGAAGGGTCAACAAACTGATTATTATAGTTTTGGAATAAATTTTTGACTTTTTGATCATAATATTTTACATCATCCTGATGACCGGTTATTTCGGCAAATTTTTTCATCAGCACTATCGATTGGTAATAATAGGCGTTGATAACACTGTTATAGTCGCAAAAAACAAAATTATCTGATTCACCGATGTATTCGGGCCCTGCTACCTTATTTCCCCTTTGTGGCCAGTCTGTAATATCCAGAAGACTTTCTTTTCTATCAAAAGTTATATAATTGATGGAATCGAGGAATGATTTTCGCTGCGGCTTTGCGGTTGTGCTTATAAGTCCATTGGGTTGTTCAAAAGCCTCCAGTGTTTTAAGTTTAAGCAGATCATAGTATTTTTTAATCAAAGCCGTATTTCCTGAATATAAATAGTCATACCAGGCAATCTGATGCATTTGCAAATGCCATTCGGTGGGCCAGGTTGGATGAAGCATGAGGTGTTCAAAGGTATTTCGTGCAAGGCTATATTCCGTGTCCAACGCATAATGGGACAGTTGATTGATCAGGGCATCTGCCTCATAAGGTATCCTTTCCCTATCCCCGTCGATATATAAACCCATAAAAGAGGTCGCTTTAATGGTGTGTTTACACAAATCCCAAATGGCATTCAAAGCCTTGTCATTACTTTTAAAGGAAGAAGCCTGATCATTGAACCGATAATGAAAATATTCTCTGGCCAGTTTTATTTTACCGGCATAAGGGCTTTTTTCAATTTCTGCATACCTGAATGGCGCCACAATTCCCATAGAAATGGGAAGACGGATAGCATTTCCCGAGGTATTTTTCTTATCTGGTACATTGGGCAGAAAAAGGATATCTGCTGTATTTTTGGTCACCATATAACGGTAAAAGCGAATATTTCCACCCGGTTTCCTGTCAATTTTACCTGATTCGTCTAATTTTTCCCCAATATAAATGACAGCGGTATCACCCGAAGAAAGCATAGAGATATCCACCCTTAATTTTCCAAAAAAATCTTTTTCAAAATCATATAAGATATTTCCGTTGGGAAGATTTATCTTTTTCGCACTGGATTGTACCTTTTTATCAATCAGGAGGCTATCCAATTTAGACTGGGAAAACCCGGAAATGGAAAGAATAATTCCCAATTGAATGCAGAAAAATTTATAAGACATCATCATACTTTAATTTTCAAATTAAGGTTCATCATCCTAATATAGGTAATAACCTTTGCACCAAAAAAATAAGGACGGCTTATTTTTATTTGTATACCTATTTATACTTACATAAAATGATATCATGGGTTAATGAATCGACGAGCTTACTTTTTAATATAATATGCTTTTAAGAATAAAAAAAAACTTACTTTTAAACATGGAACAACAAAGGGAACTGGAATTATGGCAAGCTTTTACGGAAGGTGATATTTCAGCTTTCGAAGCCATTATGTTGGAAAATTTCCCTACGTTATACCAATATGGATCAAAATTTTCCAAAAATTCGGAAATTGTTAAGGATTGTATTCAGGATCTGTTTCTATACCTTTGGGAACATAAGGAACATCTGTCAAAAAATGTATCGGTAAAGGCTTATTTAATGTCCTCCTTGCGAAGACGTATTCATTTAAATAAAAATATCGTCTCTTTCGATCCAATACCTGCCAGTGAAAGCCCATTGTTCCATGTTGCCTTTTCTGTGGAGGATGCCTTCATTGAAAATGAATACCTGCAGCGCCTGTCAAATCAAATAAAAAATACGCTAACCCATATTCCTCAAAGACAAAAAGAAGTTATATATCTCCGTTTTTTTCAAAACCTACATCGCGATCAAATAGCTGAAGTGTTATGTATCACACCTCAAACGGTTTCTAATATTTTGCAAATGGCTTTTAAGTCTATTAGGAAAAATTGGAAAACAGAATATTTCGGACTATTATTCTTTCATTTCGGGCTATATTGAAATTTATTTGAAAATAGTTTTAAAATCAATGGTATGTAAATAGTAACATACCTCTCTGTGTGGAATAAATAACCTATTATTTTAACATGGAGTATTATAAGTATTGCAGTCTTCAAGATTTGGTTTTGGATGATTTTTTTCGGGAATGGGTCTTGGCACCTACCCCTGAGTTGAATGCAAAATGGCATCAATTTCTTTCCGAAAATCCCGAAAGATGGGATGTCATTCAAGATGCCAGCCTCATCGTGAAGGCCATTAAAGTGGAGGAGCCAAGCATTAGCGATCAGGAAATCAAAAGCTTAATTCAACATACGGTTAATAAGATAGAGAAGAAAAAAGAAGCAGGTACAGGCGCTCTTTCAGCGGGAATAAAACCATTAAAAATCGCCTTTTTCCGTCAGATTTGGTTCAGGTTAGCCGCATCATTCCTTCTATTATCTGGCTTGGGTTGGTTGGTGTATGAAAGGTATCAAACCGATAATTTGTATGATAAATTTGTTACCGATAATAAATCAAAATTAATTGAAGTCATAAATAATGGCGTCATTCCTCAAATTGTACTGTTAAATGATGGCAGTAAGGTTACGCTGAATGCAGGAAGTCGCATCAGTTATGAAGCTTCCTTTTCTGGAAATAATCGAGTGGTTTACTTAACAGGGGAAGCCTTTTTTGACGTAGTTCGAAATCCTCAAAAACCATTTTTAGTTTATGCCAATGAGTTGGTCACCAAGGTTTTAGGCACTAGCTTTTCAGTTAAGGCAAATAAATTTGATAAGCAGGTGGTCGTTGAGGTTAAAACGGGAAAAGTATCGGTTTCTGCCCAAAAAGGGTTTAATGAGAAAGCCGATAAATTTAAAGGCTTAATACTGACGCCCAATCAAAAAGTGGTTTATGACAGAGAGGTTGCTCAGTTGACCAAGTCTCTGGTCGCTGAGCCTATCATCATTTTTCAAGAGAAGGAGGAGCAAAAGATGGACTTCAATTTTGATGATACCCCTGCCAATGAGGTATTTGAGGTGTTGGAAAATGCGTATGGGAT
>CAMDWC010000253.1 GCA_945878825.1 Haliscomenobacter hydrossis DSM 1100 | reverse complement strand
AATATGGGATTAGCATAATACCTATTCCATATTCCCGTAGAGGCGATGCATGCATCGTCTTATAAACGTCAGGACTCAAACTTTAAAAGTTGGTAGAAAATGATTGTGAAAAAACCACTCAAAACCATCCTATGTCAAATCTCCTTTCTTGAATCACGGATTTTAAGGATTACTGGATTTCACAGAGGATAGCGTACGTCTTCGGTTTAACCCCAATGGTTATTCATAGAGAATTACTTTTTGCAACTTTTTCGCCGATGCGTTACGCATCGGCGAGAGGCTTGGAAATGAAAGCAGCATTTAATAATAAACTTCCCACCCAAACCGGAGACGTTATAGTTAATCCCATAAATCCTGAAAATCCTGATTCAAAAACCAGTGGCTGAAGCGCATAATATGTCCAATGAAGACTGGAGAAGCGGTCATTGGTTTTTGGGGAATGTTTCCGGTAATTAATTTTTGAATCAGGATTTCGAGGATTAGAGTGGACGTCTTCGTTTGGGTGTATGGGATATTCGCAGAGGACCTTTCTTAAAAAAATTTACCCTTTTCATACCTGACCCACCTGGGGTCACATGTCTATTGATCATTATAGCATTAATATATTTGTATTAGAACAATTATTTGTTCTAATACTAAACATTTTTTGTATTTTGTATGTTTAACAAATTTAATACCAAATTGAAATGAGTCAAAGCTTTTTACCAAAGCAAATTGGTCAGCGCTTAGCCGAACTTCGTAAGAGGAGGGGATTATCCCAGGGTGAACTGGCAAAAAATATTAAAATTTCCAGGTCTTCACTAGCTCAAATTGAATTAGGAAATAGAGGGGTTGACATTCTCGAATTACAAAAACTTTCGCAAATATTAAGGTTTTCTTTAGATCATTTCATGGCTAAAGATTTCTGCATTGATGACGACCAGCTTATGTATGAGGATAAAAAGGCAGAAAAATTAAAAGAACGAATTTCCGAACCAACCCTAAATGTGTATAAATTCAAAAATATATTATTATATATTCTTGAGCGCTGTGCGGGTAAGCCAAATGTTGGGGAAACAATACTTAGTAAACTTTTATACTTTTCTGATTTCAATTATTATGAATTATACGAGGAACATTTGACAGGGGCCAAATATATTAAATTACCTTATGGGCCCATTCCACAAAAATTAGATGCGATGATTACGCAGATGATGGATGCTGGGCAATTGCAGCGGGTAAAAACCGTTTATCATCATTCTCCACAAACGCGCTATTTGCCATTACAAAAAGCCAATCTTACTGAATTAAAAGCAAGTGAGAAGGAAACGCTGGATAGGGTAATTGAGCAAATGAGTGATTGGTCAGCGCTAGCCATAAGTAACTATGCTCATAAGGATGTGCCTTGGCTAGCCACACAGGAAGGGGAAGAAATAAGTTATGAATTAGCTTTTTACAGAGACGCTCCCTTTTCAGTGAGAAATTATGCAGATGAATTGGAAGAAAAATGATTTTTAATGAACTACTAGAATTTAAGAAGGATCTAAAAATCTTATCAAAAAAATATAGAACACTCTATGAAGATTTAATTGTAGTTAAAAAGGTTTTGGAAATATTACCCGATGAAAGATCTCCATTTAGTTTTCGTATAGATAATCTAGGCGTAAAAACCTGCATTATAAAAGTAAAAAAAATAGCTTGTAGATCACTAAATGGTAGAGGGGTAAATTCAGGTCTTAGATTAATTTATGCCTACTTTCCCGATGGACAAATAATTACCTTCGTTGAAATATATCATAAAAATGATAAGGATATGGAAGACAGAGCTAGAATAATGAATCAATTCCTTTAATTGATGCCTAATGTTCTTTAGTTAAATAGCAGAAAAAAGTTAGTTCTTTTCTATGAATTAGTTTTTAAAATATTTAATGTAATTAAATACTGGATTCGACTAATAAATGCAACTTACGGTGGGTATAAAAAGATTTTTCTTCAAATGAAAGATTAGTTCCCAAGCGCTAAAAACACTCATAAAAACAAAGAATTATTTGTCTTTATGGGTGTTTTATTATTAACAAATAACTCCTTTTTTTGCGACCCTCGCAACTTTAATAGATTTATTGGTTCAACATTGTATTTGTCTGTAACTAGGTTTGATAAAGGATTTACAGTATTTCGAGGATTAGAGAGGACGTCTTCGGTTTGGGTGTAATGGTCATTCTTAGAAGATTACTTTTTACACTTCTTTTCGCCGATGCGTTACGCATCGGCGAAAAGACAGCGTTTGAAAGCTCCGTTTAATTATAATCTTCCGAATCACACCAACGACGTTATGGTTGATCCTCAAAATCCTGTAAATCCTGATTCAAACAATTAGCTGCTGCGCGTGTAATTTCCACCGACGCCTGGGGAGGTGCTTGCTTTTTGTGCACAGTATTTCCTGTAAATCCTGATTCAAAACCAGGTGTTAGGGTGTAAATATTAAATCAAAACCTATCGGGGAGAAGACGCGAAGCATCGCGTCGCTACAATAATTATGTATAATAACCTATTATCCATCGGGCACAATCTTAGAAAACCATCCATTATTTATCCTTTGGAATCACACAGAAGCATTGCCCCGACCTCTTTGCAACAAAAAAAGGCTACCCGAAGATAGCCTTTCCAAAAATGTACCCGGAGCGGGAATCGAACCCGCACGGCCGTTATGGCCACAGGATTTTAAGTCCTGCGTGTCTACCTATTCCACCATCCGGGCAAAAGACAATACAGAGCGGATGACAAGATTCGAACCTGCGACCTCAACCTTGGCAAGGTTGCGCTCTACCAACTGAGCTACATCCGCGACTTACTTAGCGTGCGATTAGTCCGAAGAGCTGCAAATATAATACATTTTTTGACCGATAATGCCTTTTTACAAAAAATTATTGCAAATTTTCTGTATTTCTCCGCGCATAATAATAGGCCTCTAATTGTGAGCGGATACTTAAATCACTCTCCGTTTTCCTGTATTCATTCAAAAAGTTTATATCTATTATCCTGGCTTTTACATTATCATTTAGTTGAATTCTTAAGTAATTAACTATTTCTTTCTTTAAGGTCTCGTTATATACAGGTATGGCCGCTTCAATTCTATGGCTTAAATTGCGAAGCATCCAATCGGCTGACGATATATAGACGGCTTCTTTACCTCCCTGATGAAAAACAAATACCCGTGCATGTTCCAGAAATCTATCTACTATACTTATCACTTCTATGTTATGACTCAAGCCTGGCACTCCTGGAACCAAACAGCAAATACCTCGGACGATTAACTTTACTTTTACGCCACTTTGCGAAGCCTGATATAATTTGGTGATCATAGCAAGGTCTTGTATGCTGTTTACTTTTAGTATTATTTGTGCCTCTTCTCCTCTCATCGCTGCGTCAATCTCCGCATCGATAAATTGCTCTAACTTTTCTCTGAGATTAAATTTGCCAACTAAAATATGATGGAATGCCTGCTGTGGTAGTTTAGCCGTTTCTAAATAGGAGAATATTCTGGCTAATTCTTTAGTTAATCTTTCATCGGCAGTAAATAACCCGAAGTCGCTGTAGGTACGCGCCGTTTCTTCATGAAAGTTTCCCGTGGCTGTGTAAGCATACAATTTAGCCGTTTCTCCTTCCTGTCTTCTAACTAAGGCAATTTTAGCATGTACTTTAAGTCCCGGAAAGCTGTAATGTACCGTAACTCCCTCCTTTTCCAGCTTTTCTCCCCAATTCAAATTAGCTTCTTCGTCAAATCTTGCCTTTACTTCAATAAAAACAGATACTTGCTTTCCCACCGAAACCGCAGCGGTTAAGGCTTGCATTATTCGCGAATTTTTGGCTACTCGGTAATGAGTGATTTTTATATGCGTTACCGCCGGGTCAACTGCCGCAGCTTCAAAAAAATGAATGACCGACGCATAGGACTGAAAGGGATAATGAAGTAAATGGTCCCTCGTTCTTATGGTTTCAAATACATTGACGCTTTTTTCTATCAGAGGATAGGCCAGGGGGGGTAGTGCGTTATTCTTTAAATGGACTAACCCGAAATCAGGGAATTTGAAAAAATCAAAATTATTATGATATCTTCCTTCTCTTAACGTGTCATTTTTCTCAAGGGCAAATACCTTGCACAAAAATTCAAACATTTGCGGAGGCATCTCTCTATCGTAAACAAAACGAGCCGCAGGTCCAACCTGCCTTTTAGATAAACTCTCTTTTATTTTTTGAATTAAATCACCCGAAAATTCGTCATCTATATACAATTCCGCATCACGAGTCAATTTTACCGAAAAGGTGTCTGTTATGGCGTATCCCGGAAACATCCAGGAAACGGAATGCCTGACTATGTCGTCCAACATAATTATTTCATGCTTTCCAGAGGAAGAGGGTAACTCGATAAATCTGGGTAAATGATCCGATGGTATTTTAACTAAAGCATATTCATCGTCGGCATGTAAATCGTGAATGGGCTTCATTTGTAACGTTAAATACAAGGCAGCATTATTCAGGAAAGGTCTGACTTTTTCACCCACTAATAGCACCGGTTGAACAAAGGGAAGCATGTGGTCGTGAAAATAATGTTCCACAAATTCTCTCTGCTTGTTATTCAAATCTAACCTTCGTCGTAGGTAAATACTTTGTTTTTTCAACTCAGGAACGATTCGTTCCAAAAAAACACTGCTGAATTCCTCCTGTTGCAGATTTACTATGCGGCGAATTTCTTTGATGGTCATTTTGGGATCGTGTTCCAAATCTCTTTTTGCCTTTTTTCCCGCACGTACAAGATACCTGTGATAGGCCATTCGTACTTTAAAAAATTCGTCCAGATTAGAACTGTAAATGGCTAAAAATTTAATCCGCTCAAACAAAGGAACAGATAGATCCATGGCCTCTTGTAAAACCCGATAATTAAAACTCAACCAACTTAGGTCTCTATGTATGAAAGGTATCCCCGATTCGGTTTCCAGTAATTCCTGAATTGGTTTGAATTGATGTGTATTCACCGCTGTATTTTTTGCTAATATAAACG
>CAMDWC010000252.1 GCA_945878825.1 Haliscomenobacter hydrossis DSM 1100 | reverse complement strand
AAATAATAAACAATAATAAATAAAAAAACGGTAGTAGTTTATACTTCCTTTGGAAATTAAGGTAAAATCCTAATTTTACATTACTAAATAATTTGCACTTGCATAAATACCATCATAAAATGCTAAAATACGAAATCGTTACTGATTTTTCCTCCTGTTCTGACTGGATTATTGGCGTAAAAGGAAAAACGGATTTAAATCTTCTGAAAAATCTAACGCTGGATATTCCTTTCATTTCCGACAAAGATTTTTCGGGAGAGGCTGGAAAGGAGTTTGTAGTGAATGTGAATAACAAACGATTTTTATTTCTCGGCCTGGGTGAAGACCTGCGTTTCTCTACTGTTCAGAAAATATTTCGCCAGTTTACCTTTCAAAATAAAGATAGGTTCAACGAAAAAACAGGCATTATTTTCCTGTTGACAGATATTTCAACTATCCCTTTGTCACGCCTTTGCGAAGCTGCATGGCAGGGCATTCAAATTGGAATAAATAACATTGGCCCTTGGAAAACAATAAAAAAAGCTTCCTCTGCCTGGGAAAGTAAAAACGCCTGTATCTACTTTTATTCAGGAGAAGCCATGCGGCAGGAAATAAAAATTTCTTTGCATAAAGGAAATATAATCACTAATGCAAGAAATACGATCTGTCGATTAATAAACACCCCTGGAAATTATTTAAATCCCTCTGATTTTGCGTCAGCGATAGAGGAAATTGGAAAAGATGCAGGATTTAAGGTTCAGATATTCAATGCGCGGGAGCTTCAAAAAAAAGGACTACACGCGCTACTCGCTGTGGGACAAGGAAGTAAAACGCCTGCCATTCTGGCTCAATTGAGTTATGCCGGAGGGCATAAGAATCAAAAACATATTGGGTTAGTAGGTAAAGGAGTAACTTTTGACACTGGCGGCATATCTATAAAATCCTCCACCAACATGCACTACATGAAAAGTGATATGAGCGGTGCAGCGGCCATTCTTGGCACCTTTCAAGCCGTAGCCAAACTACGATTACCCATAAAACTTACCGGATTCTTACCCATTGCCGAAAATGCGATAGGTTCTCAGGCTATAAGACCAGGCGACATTCTATCGTCTTATAATGGAAAAACCATTGAAGTCATTGACACGGACGCCGAAGGCAGATTGATACTTGCCGATGCGCTCTCTTACCTGGTCAGAAATTTTAATCCTGATATGGTGGTAAACATGGCCACGCTTACAGGCAGTATTGTCGGAACATTGGGTAACCATGCCGCTGGTTTGTTCTCTAATAATGACGAATTAGCACAACAATTAATAGCAGCGGGAAATGAATCCGGAGAAAACCTTTGGCGCATGCCTTTGTTCGATGCCGTCAAAGATGATTTAAAATCAGATGTGGCCGACCTCCGTAATTACAGCGGATTACCCACATCAGGGGCTATTTCAGCCGCTAAATTTTTAGAAGAGTTTATTGATAATCACCCTGTTTGGGCACATATTGATATAGCTGGCGTAGCCTTTGATAAAACAGAAACGACACAGCTTAAAGCAGCAACAGGTTATGGTGTCCGACTTTTAACAGAATGGATATCAAACTTGTGATATTAATCACTGTTTTTCTATTTCCTCCCCCGTAATTTTGCATTGAATAAAAAATTAATACCATGTTTTTTCAACATATTTACGACAAAACACTTGCTCAGGCAAGTTACTTACTTGGCTGCCAGAAAACGGGCGAAGCTATCGTCATTGATGCAAAACGCGATGTAGATACTTATATTGACATAGCCAAACAGAACAATTTGCGCATCACCCATATAACGGAAACTCATATTCATGCTGATTTCCTCTCTGGTTCACGCGAATTAGCTGCTCTTACGGATGCGGAGATGTATTTATCTGACGAGGGCGGGCCCGATTGGCAATATAAATTTAGTCATACCGGCTTACGTCATGGAGATGTCATAAAAGTTGGTAATTTATCTCTTAAAGTTCTCCACACACCTGGCCATACTCCGGAAAGTATCACCTTTCTGCTCACTGATCATCCAGCCAGTAATGAACCTGTGATGATGTTTACCGGTGATTTTGTGTTTGTAGGTGACATAGGTCGTCCCGATTTATTGGAAAAAGCGGCAGGAATGAAAGGGACACAAGAAATTGGAGCCGATCAAATGTATCATTCTATCAAGCAATTTCAGGCGCTGCCAGACTTTATTCAAGTTTGGCCCGGACATGGCGCCGGGTCTGCCTGTGGTAAAGCATTGGGTGCTGTGCCCAGTACAACAGTTGGTTACGAAAAAATACGCAATTGGGCGCTCCAATATGGTGACGATAAAACCGGATTTGTAGGCTATCTCCTTAGTGATCAACCTGAGCCTCCAAAGTATTTTGCGGAGATGAAAATGAGGAATAAGGAACCCAGGAATTTGTTGACTCAAGTACCCAAACATCAAAAATTAAGTCCTGAAACTGTTTTGGATGCACTTAATAGCGGTGTAACCGTCATTGATACCCGCCATAAATCACTTTATGAAAAAGGATCTATAACAGGTACTATTAACATTCAACATAATAATTCAATGGCGACCTGGGCCGGTTGGTTCCTAACTTACGACAAACCTTTCATTATTATTGCTGAGGAAAAAAACATGGAAGAAATAACCCGGAAACTTATGCGCATTGGGTTAGATCAAATCATAGGTTATATAGATAATGTCAGCTGGTATGAGGAATTGGGGCATAAACTTCAGGTAACTTCCATTATAGACGCTGCTTTTGTTGAAAATGCCGTTAAAAACAAGGAAATGGAGTTATTTGATATACGTGGAACTTCAGAATTCCAGGACGGACATATTCCCGGTGCAAAACATCTTTTTCTAGGTACTATAACTGAAAATACAGCAAAATTACCAAAGGACAAACCGTTTATTATTCAATGTCAGGCTGGTGACAGAACGGCTATTGGAACCTCCCTCCTATTGTCATTAGGTTATACAAACGTGCTAAATTATTCGGGTGGATTTGCCGATTGGCAATCAAAAGGAAAGGACATAGCAAAAGATTAAAAAGACCATTTTCATCGTTAACGCTACATATAACTTTCACCAATCATGAGATATTTAGGGTTAACGCTTTTTATTTTTATACATCTTCACATTGAAGCCCAGTCCTTTCGAACACTTTCTCAGACAAAGCCAGGTATTCGGAAAGATTACGAAAAGGCTAAATTGGAAGCACAAAGGGAAAATACCAATGCCAGTATTATTCTATTGTTAAAGTGTCTTGAAAAAGATCCCATTTTGGTAGAAGCCTGGACCTTACTGGGGAATGCATATCATGATATCGGCGAGTATAAAAAATCTCTGAATGCCTTTACGAAGTTATCCCTTATACACCCAAATCATGATATCAGGACGAACTATGCTTTTGGATTAACTGCTTATAAATACGGAGATTATTCCATGGCTGTTGAAAAACTGACCTTATATACGACTTCAAATAAAATAAAGGGACAGCCACTTGAGCAAGCCAGTAAATTATTGGAAAATGCGATTTTCGCCCGTGATGCGGTGCAAAATCCCGTATCATTCACCCCCACGCCTTTGAATTCTTTTATTAATACAGATGCGCCGGAATATCTGCCCTCCTTTTCTGCCGACGATAAAACCTTGCTTTTTACCCGCGTAGTAAATGGGCAGGAAGATATTTTTTATACACAAAGAGATTCATTGTCAGGCGATTGGGGGAAACCAATTGCCTTAACCCAATTGAATACACCTTTTAATGAAGGAGCACACACCTTATCAGCCGATGGTTCAACCTTGATATTTACCCAATGTGAAAACAAAAATGGACTGGGTAGTTGCGACCTTTACATTTCCTACAAGAAAGAAGAACGATGGACAGCTCCAAAAAATATAGGGGCACCTGTAAACACTATGTATTGGGAATCAATGCCTTCCCTTTCTGCTTCCGGCGATAAATTATTTTTTTCTTCCAAACGTCCAGGTGGTTTTGGTGGTACGGATATATGGATAAGCCGGCTTGTTTCTGCCGATAAATGGTCTGTCCCTGAAAATGCAGGACCGAACATAAATACACCGGGAGACGATCAGGCTCCCTTTCTTCATATAGATGGCCAAAGCTTATATTTCATGTCCAATGGACATAAAGGGATGGGCGGCTTTGATATTTATCTTTCCCGAAAAGATAGTACCCAGAAGTGGGGAAAACCTATTCACCTGGGTTACCCCATAAACACCATTGCCGATGAAGGCGCGCTATGTATCAATAGAACGGGGGAAACAGCCTATTTTTCCAGTTCTAAACGGGATACACCCGGAAAAGGCATGACCAGTAAAACAAATATTGATATCTTTAGCTTTCCTCTTTATCCAGATATCAGACCTATTCCCGTTACCTTCGTCACAGGGAAAATATTTGCCAATGATAGCCATCAACCTCTTCCGGCCCAACTTGAAATAAGTGTAACTGAAACCGAAGCCATTATTTTTAAGGCAAAAATAGACTCTTCAGGAAAATTCTTTATTTGTTTACCGAGTGGTCAAAATTATTCCCTGTCGGCCTCCTACCCCGGATATACCCTTTACAGTAATCATTTTACACTACTCGACCCTCATTCTGCTTTGGAACCCTATTATTTGAATATTTTACTGCAAAAAATAAATAAGCCAGCAAATCCTATTTCAACGGAAAAAATGGTAGAGGAAGGAGATCCGATTGTGTTAAAAAATGTATTTTTTGAAACGGGATCAGCACAACTAAATCCAAATTCGCTCCATGAATTAAATCTGTTAAGTCAGTGGTTAGCAGAAAACGCAGCTATTTTCATACAGATAAACGGGCACACAGACTACATAGGATCTGAAGAAATGAATGTGCAACTGAGTACTCAAAGAGCAAAAACCGTATATGAATACTTAATAAATGCAGGAATAGGCAGGGAGCGTCTTCGATATAAAGGCTATGGTTCGTCGAAACCCGTTGCCGACAATGCAACGGAAAAAGGGAGAAAAGAAAACAGGCGTACAGAATTCATCTTATTGAAATAAATGCTGTACGACAGTATTTTCATGGAA
>CAMDWC010000251.1 GCA_945878825.1 Haliscomenobacter hydrossis DSM 1100 | reverse complement strand
CGTAAATTAGCAAAAAAAACAACTACATGTCAACTGCCATAAAGGTACAACGAATTGATGCTACCAAAATACATAACATTGATTTTTCTAACTTAACTTTTGGTGCTAATTTTTCAGATCATGTTTTTATAGCTGATTATAAAAATGGAGAATGGAAGAACTTTAGGATTGAGCCATTTGGTCCTCTTTCTATTTCTCCCTCCGCAATGGCTCTTCATTACGGACAGGCTATTTTCGAGGGTATGAAAGCAACGAAAGCGCTTGATAGAAAACCCTATCTGTTCCGGCCGGAACAGCATTCGCGAAGATTGAATAGATCGGCGGAGAGATTGTGTATGCCTTCTTTACCCGAACAGATTTTTATCGATGGTTTGCAAGCTTTGATATCTTTAGACCAGGACTGGATTCCCAATATTCAAGGGAGTTCTCTCTATATCAGACCGTTTATGTTCGCAACGGATCCCTTTTTAGGGGTAAGACCGGCGAATGAATATACATTCATGATTATTACCTGTCCCGTCGGTCCTTATTATGCTAATCCAGTTAAATTGCTGGCCGAAACAACTTATGTTCGCGCAGTAAAGGGTGGCACTGGAGAGGCAAAGGCAGCGGGTAACTATGCAGGTAGCCTTTTACCAACTAAGTTAGCCCAGGAAAAGGGTTACGATCAGGTTATGTGGTTAGATGGGGTTCATTTCGAAGAAATTCAGGAAGTTGGGACCATGAATTTAATGTTCGTCATTGACGGCAAAGTGATTACGCCTAAAACCGATGGTGCTATTTTAAAGGGTATAACCAGAGATACGATTCTACATATTATGGCTTACATGAATGTCCCTTTCGACGAGCGGGTGATTACTATATCTGAAGTGTTGGAGGCCCGGGCTAATGGTTCTCTGACAGAAATATTCGGGGTTGGTACTGCCGCTTTAGTAGTTCCTATTAAGGAGTTGACCTACAAAGATCAAACCATTCTCGTGGAAACGCCTACGGCTTCTTCTATTGGGTCTATTCTGAAAAAGGAAATCGAAGACCTAAGGGCAGGTGCAGTACCTGATAAAAACGGTTGGCTGGTGCCTGTAGTTGGCGTATAAGTTGTTTAGTGGAGTGTTACGAAGATGGCTGGGCTATGCCCCTGACTAAACTCGTCGACGGGTCAAAATGATGCCGCCAGGGGCTAAAGGAGATTTTGGAGAAATTTGTGCCGCCATGGGCATGATGGGCAAGAGACGTGTGACCCCAGAGGGGTCAGGCATGATAGGTGTAAACTACTTTTAGGACGGGTCAAAACGAAGATGTTCTCTGTAATCCTCAAAATCCTGTAAATCCTGATTCAAAACCAGGTGTTAGGGGTGAATTCCACCCTTGCAATCAATATAAAAAAAAGGGGGCTGTCTATTTAGACAGCCTCTTTTTTTTAGTATTTTGTCTCCTTTGGTTTGTTTTGAAGTATTTTCTCAATGGATTGATTTACATCCGCCGTCATCATTGGTAATAAATCAATAGAAGATAGTGTTTCTTTTAGTTGAATTACTTTTGAAGCGCCTAAAATAGCAGTGCTTACATTTTTATTCTGAATGCACCACGCAACAGCTAATTTGGCTAGGGAGGTATTTAACTCAAGGGCTATATTATTTAATCCGCGTATTTTATCTAGTTTTTCCTGCGTCAAGCTTCTAGTCTTTAGCCATTCCTCCCCGGGTAAATCCATGCGCGTACCTGTTGAGATTTCCTTTAAGTACTTGTCAGTCAGTGTACCAGAGGCAAGAGGTGACCAAATAGTTGTGCCCAGTCCAACCGTTTTGTAAATAAGTTTATACTCCTCTTCCACTCTGTCGCGGTGAAACATATTATAGTGAGGTTGTTCCATAGTCGGTCCAATCAAACGATATTCTTTTGCTACCATGTGGGCGGCCATTATCTCCTGAGCTGACCATTGAGAAGTTCCCCAATAAAGTATTTTACCTTGTTGAATGAGCTGATTCATGCTCCAGACGATTTCCTCCATCGGAGCATTTTTGTCCGGTCTGTGACAAAAATAAAGATCAAGATAATCAAGTTGCAATCTTTTTAATGCAGCATGACAAGCTTCAAAAATATGCTTTCGGCTCAATCCTATTTGATTGGGACCCTTTGGACCACAGCCAAAAAATACTTTACTTGAAACAATATAGGATGTTCGGTCCCAAGCCATTTTTTTGAGAATATTTCCCATAACTATTTCCGATTTCCCTTCGGCATATCCCTCAGCATTATCAAAAAAATTGACCCCTTGATCGTAGGCTTCAATCATAAGTTCTTCGGCAAGTTCATCTGAAATTTGGTTGCCAAAAGTGAGCCAAGAACCGAAAGATAACAAGCTTACTTGTAAGCCGGAATGGCCTAATCTTCTATATTCCATATCATATATTTTAAAAAGTATAAACAAATTGAAGGCCAGGTATTTTTACCTTTATACTCAAATCATCACTTATGTCAAAATTCTGTAAGTGAGCATCCACAAACGCTTCAATGGCAACAATACCATAGACAACTACGACGCCAATATAACTTGTTTGGGTGTTTTTGTCATATTTATTTCGCAAATTTCTGAGGGCTTCTGCGCTATTTATTTTACCAGTAAACTCATGGGGTTTTTTGGCTAATTCTAATTCTAAGGCCGTTTTGAATCTTTTATAACGGGATTGGTTGAATTGCAGATAGGCGAAAGAGCCACCAATAGCGGCATAAACAAAAGGCGTTTTCCACCAATTCCCATTATAAATTTGACCAGATCCTGGAAGAATAAGAGAATAAAGAGCTGATTTTTTAGGGTTTGGTGGCAATTTTATTTTTATGCTATCAAGTGACGAGCTATCAATAACGATGGGTTTATTTACAGAAAGGGGCGTAACAAGCAAGGTATCTTGAGCATGTAAAAAGCCAAAAGGGGCGAAAAAAATGAAGAACAGGATAAAAAACCAGTTAATCTTCAATTTTTTCCAATAGATTATTGAGATCATTGACATTTTGAAAAGGTATAATTATCTGCCCTTTGCCGTCCTCTCTAAGTTTGAGTTGAAGTTTGCCATTTCCAAAAAACGCCCGAAATTGCTTTTGAATAAAATCGTAATCGTTAGGTAAGGGCATTTCCGTTTTTTTAGGTTCAACCTGGTTATACTGCTGGATTAATTTTTCAAGAGCCCTCACAGATAAGTCTTCTGCTATGGTTTGTCGAAACAGTGTGGACTGCCAGGCAAAATCTTCTATACCAGCTAAGGCTTTTGCATGCCCCATGGTCAGCTTTTTATCTTTGATTGCCTGTTGAATTTCAGGAGAAAGACGCAATAATCTCAAATAATTTGTGATAGTACTCCTACTTTTTGTTTTCCCCGTTCTTTCCGCTAATTGTTCATCAGTTAAACTGCATTCTTCCTTTAAACGTTGGAAGGAAATAGCTACTTCAATCGCATTTAAATCTTCCCGTTGTATATTTTCAATCAGGGCCATTTCAAGTAAAGCCTGATCATTCGCTATTCTGATGTAAGCGGGTACCTCGGTAATGCCTGCCAATTTAGAAGCTCTGAGTCTTCTTTCCCCAGAAATTAACTGGTAGACATTTGTGGTTAACATTCTTACGGTAACGGGTTGTATCAATCCATGGATTCTTATGGAATCTGCTAATTCTTCCAAGGCCGCCGAATCAAAATCATGTCTCGGTTGAAATGGATTAACCTCAATCTGATCCAACGGAATCATTGCTATGGAGTGTGCCAACTCCTTGACGACAGAAATGGAATCTTTCTGTAACTCATTATCTATATTGGTTAGTAAAGCACGAATACCTAAGCCTAATTCCTGCTTATGAAATAATTTTTTTGCCATGCTATTTCCTGTTGCCTATTTATTTATCCCTTAAAACCTAAATCAAACCGGGACAGTCTGCGCGATTTGTGAATCTTTATTCCTAGTGAGAAATTCTTGTGCCAGGTTCAAATAATTTATGGCTCCCTTACAAGTTGCGTCCAATAATACTACCGGGGTATGCATGTTAGGTGCTTCACCTATTTTAGCGTTTCTGTGAATAATAGTTTGATAAACCTGTTGGGGGAAAATATCTCTGACTTCCGCAATGACTACATTGGCTAATCGCAATCGGGCATCATACATGGTGAGTACAATACCCTCAATAGATAGTTTGGGATTTAAATTTTTCTTAACTAATTGTATGGTTTCATGCAATTTAGCTAATCCCTCCAAGGCAAAAAATTCACATTGCACCGGAATCAACACGGTATCTGCAGCACATAATGCATTGACCGTTACTATTCCTAACGAGGGTAAACAATCAATAATAATATAATCATAATCGGAACGCAGTTTTTCAACTACGGCTTGCATATAATATTCCCTGTTGGGTTGATTGACCAATTCTATTTCTGCTCCCACCAAGCTAATGGAGGATGGTAGAACGTGCAGATTAGGTGTATCCGTTTCAAATATAGTTTCATACGGATCTACACCATTAAGCAGGCAATCATAGATACTTAATGTTACTTCTGAGGCCAGTACTCCAACACCACTCGATGAATTCGCCTGAGGGTCTGCGTCTATCAACAGCACTTTTTTATCCAGAATGGCTAAACTAGCAGCCAGATTAATGGCCGTAGTTGTTTTACCAACACCACCTTTTTGGTTAGCAATCGCCACTATTTTTCCCATTTTTACTAGAGTATTCTTTGGGTATTTATTAATAAAACCTGAATGTAAAGCAAAGATAACAATATTTAAACAGAGAAAATATAGTTTGACAACAATATTAATGAACGGGAACTCTACTCAACATTCTTGCCTGAATACCTTTAGCTGATCTAAGTTCGTGCAGATCCATAAGATATGGTCTCCAAGATGGAAATTCTGCCGACATTCGTTTTATGGCTGTTTCTGTGTCGTTGGGATTCATAAGGTCCTCAATCAACTGCTCTACACTATTTTTTACCTGTGGGTATTCCGTAATGCGATAATCAGTTGATTTTGACATTTTTGCCGCTACTTTTATGGCATCCTGAAGATTTCCAATTTTATCTACCAAGCCAATAGGTATGGCATCTGATCC
>CAMDWC010000250.1 GCA_945878825.1 Haliscomenobacter hydrossis DSM 1100 | reverse complement strand
CCTATCCAATGCCATGTGTCTGGCCAGGATTCCGTTTGATTTTGGACTATCAGGCCGTAGAAAATAATTCCAGGTACAAAACCAAAGGAAACCATATCTGCCAGGCTGTCCAGTTCTTTTCCTAAAGGAGACTGGATATTGAGCCACCTGGCAATGAATCCGTCTAAAAAGTCCGCCAATGCGGCTAGTCCAATCCACAAAAGGGCCAACGCTAATTGTCCGTAGAGTAAAGAAAGGGACGCGAAAACACCGAAAAGCAGATTTAACAAAGTGATTACATTGGGAATATGCGTCTGCATTAACTATGAATTTTGATTATCCAAGGCTTTAAAGAATAAATATAACGCTATTTGATCAAAATGAAGGTAAAATCAAGTAATCCAACGGTCAAGTTTCTTAAAGAATATACACCTAATATGTTAATTTTACGTTTAGTAGAGTATTACAATCATTAAATGATGAACAGACTAATTACGCTAATTATTTTTCAGGCTTTAGTGCGTTTTTCCTATGGAAGCGTACCTCACGATAAGTGTGAAGAGGCAAGGATACTTACAAATCTTGATAATTGGTGTTCTGATTCAGCAGCTTTCACCACCGTTGGCGCTATGGATGAGGGTATTGCACCGGCAACCTGTTTCCCTCAGGAGACGCAGCGGGATGTATGGTTTATTTTTACCTCACGGGGAACTAATATCAGTATTCAGGTAGTTGGAGATACCCGTCTTGGAAAAGGGGGTAGTCTAAGGTCACCACAAATGGCCATTTACAGAGGATCTTGCGGAGTGTTAACGCAGGTTGCTTGTATTTCTGATAATACGGCGCCTTCCAATAACGTGGTCCAGATTTTATCAAGCAGCATGCTGGTTGGACAAAAATATTATGTGAGGGTAAGTGCCAGAGGAACAAATAGTGGGACTTTTAAATTATGTGTTAACAGTTATACCTCAGCGGGTTCTCCGTCCGGCGATTGTCAATCAGCCGTCATATTATGTGACGACAGACCATTTACCGTTAGCTCCGTTAGAGACCGGGGGGCTGTTCTAGATAATATTAATGATGCGTTTTGTACAGATAATTTGGGCGGAAGAGCTCCCGTTATTGAAGAACAATCTACCTGGTATAAATGGACTATCCAAACCGCTGGTTCGCTTACTTTCACTATAACACCAAGTAACCCGAGTGATGATTTGGATTGGGTTTTATATGAATTGACCGCCTTAAATAATTGTAGCAATAAGAAAATGTTGAGGTATAGTATTGTAGGTGAGAATGTTAGTGAGCCTATAAACAGATGGATTGCCTGTACTGGCGCAACAGGGTTAAGAGAAGGCGAAACAGATGAGGTTGAAAATTGTGGGTGTAATAATGGCGCAAATAGCTTCGTTAAGCCAGCGGTCATGGAAGTGGGAAAATCTTATGCTTTGGTTATCATCAATTACAGTCAAACAGGTTTTGGTTATGAATTGAAGTTTGGTGGAACAAGTAAATTTAAGGGTCCTCAGGTGAACTTCGTTACCGATGTCTCAGAGGCTTGTGTAGGAAGTCCTATTGTTTTTAGCGATAACTCTGCAACTCCGGGATCTATACGAACATGGAACTGGTCATTTGGCCCTGCTGCCAGAATACAAAATAATGTAGGAAAAGGCCCTCATTCTGTTGTTTTTGATCAGCCGGGAACTACCCCCGTTTTACTAAGGGTAACCAGCGCTGAAGGTTGTAGCGTGAGTAAAGTGGTCGATATTAAAATAAATTGCTGTAATGATCATTTTAAAACAAATACCCGGGTGTCAGATATTACCTGTCCGAATACAGAAACAGGCAAAATTGATTTGGGCATTTCGAACGACTACAGTCCTTATGTTTACCGTTGGAATGACGGTAAAACAGAGGGTTCAAGAACAGGTCTGGCTACAGGTAATTATACCGTAACAGTGGTCGATAAATCAACCTGCTCTACTTCGTTAGCTTTTTTTGTGAATAGTCCTAAAAAAATAGATATTGTTCCTGAATTGAAAATGCCAACTTGTGACGGTGGTTTAGACGGTTCCATTCGTCTTAAAGTGGCGGGTGCAACGGCCCCTTACCAATATAGCTGGAATAATGCCAGTTTTAATACTCAAAATTTACTCTCCGGGTTGCCCGTGGGAAATTATAAAATTCAGGTAAAAGACGCTAATCAATGCCTTTTTGATACAACCGTAAATTTAAAAGAATTGGAACTCATTTTAGATCCTTCCGTAGAATCTATTATTCCACCCCGATGTTATGGTTTTTCCGACGGTAAAATTGAAGTGAATATCGATAATGGTAATGCACCTTATGAATATGATTGGAAGGATAGTAAAGGTTTTCAATCCGCCAATTCCCTGGCAAATATTAAAGCAGGAAAATATGAGGTTCAGGTAAGGGATAAAAATAGATGTTTGGGAAATTTTTCTTTTTCAGTGAATGATTTTCCGCCTTTGAGCGTAAATCTATCCCCAATAAATGTTAGTTGTAACGGGTTAAAAGACGGATCTATACAAGCAAATGGCCTGGGGGGTAATGGTAATTATGTGTTCAGATGGCAAAGTGGGGAAAGAGATCCATTCATTAAAGATTTGGGCGTAGGAAATTATGGTCTGACTATTTTTGATAGAAATGGTTGTAAATTGGATACATTCCAACAGATTTTTGAACCCACGTCCCTACAAATTGGCACTATTCAGATAATTGATAATCTATGTTTTGGATTTAAGGCGGGAAGTATCGCTTCTATTGGTTCCGGTGGAACGCCTCCTTATTCTTATGCTATCGATGTAGGATCTTTTCAAACCCAGAATAATTTTAAAAATCTGGCAGCGGGAGATTATATTTTGCGCATTTCTGATGTTTTAGGCTGTACAGTTCAGCAAAAAGTTACCGTGAAACAACCAGGAAAATTAACCGTTTTTGCAGGTCTTGATACCTTAGTAAATTTGGGTACTTATTTTCAATTGACAGCCTTGGCAAACCAAAGCCCGGTTCTTTATAAATGGATACCCCAGGACCTTGTGGTTTGCAGCACCTGTTCAAGTACAAGAACTAAGGAAAGAGTTAATAGTCAAATCATTTATAAGGTACAGGTTACTAACCCAGATGGTTGTGTAGCGGAAGATGATATTAGCATCGAGGTAGCGAAAAACAGACCGGTTTTTATTCCCAGTGCTTTTTCTCCAAATAATGACGGAGTGAATGATTTTTTTACAGCATTTGCCAATGAATCAGCAAAATTTATAAAGGATTTAACTATTTATGATCGTTACGGAGGTATTATTTATAAGGTGGAAAATATAAAAATTAACGACGAAACAAGTGGTTGGAACGGTACCAATTCAAAGGGCGTTGCTTTAAATACGGGTAGCTATTTATATACCGTCACCATTCTATTTATAGATGATACAGCTTTATCTTTTTCGGGAAATGTACATTTAATGCGTTAAAAATGAAGTTTATCAGTTATCCGGGTTTATTGATTTTGATTTCTATTGCGTTTTTTAGCTGCGACAAAACAGAGGAGTTTGTAACTTTTTCTGAAAGTGATTTGAAAATTGAAAAAACAAAAGAGGTGGAAATAGTATATTCTGACTCTGCCGTAGTCAGAATCAGAATAAAAGCGCCTGTGCTAATATTTCATTTACAGGCGAGTGACCCTTTTCAGGAATTTTCTGAAGGCATTCATATTGACTTTTTTAACCCTCAAGGAAAAATTACAAGTACACTTACCGCAGATTATGCAGCAAGATATCAATCAAAAAAGAAAACTTTTTTGAAAAAAAATGTGCGTTGGATGAGTGTTAATAAGGAAGTGATGGAATCTCCAGAGCTGACGTGGAATGAGGAAACACAAAACTTATATACCAATAAATTTGTGGTAATAGCTACACCGAAAGATACGGTATTCAGTCAAGGCTTTAACGCTGATCAATCGTTTAATCAAATTCAAATGAGAGCAATTGATGGAAGCATGGAGGTAAAAAATAAATCGAAAGATGGTTTTTGATTGTTTATCTTTGTCGGTCTATTTAATGATTTAGGAGCCAATCAGATGAAACCAAATCGCCCGACTTCCATATTTACGGAAATGACTGCTTGTCAAGCCCTCGGCAAAAAAAAATTAGCTGTTTTGATTGATCCTGATGGAATCAATCCTGACAATCTTTTTTCTATCACGGAACAACTTCAATTACCCGGTATTGGGTATGTTTTTGTAGGAGGTAGTTTTATTCAAAAGGATAGGTTGGAGACTTGTCTTCGATATTTAAAGGAAAATACAGATTTGCCGCTCATCTTATTTCCCGGGCACTATTTTCAAGTGAACGCTTTGGCAGATGCTATTTTATTTCTCTCCTTGATTTCTGGCAGAAATCCTGAGTTTTTAATCGGTCAACAAGTAGTTGCCGCCCCATATATCAAAGAATCAGGCTTAGAATCAATAGCTACAGCTTATCTATTAATAGATGGCGGCAGACCGAATACCGCTTCTTATATGAGTAATACAACGCCGATTCCTGCTGATAAACCAGGTATTGCCGCTCATACAGCCCTAGCTGGAGAAATGTTGGGGTTGAAATTGTTTTATTTAGACGCAGGATCGGGAGCAAAAAATCCTGTTTCCGGTGAAATGATTAAACAAGTCAGAAGTCTTATTTCAGGTCCTCTTATTGTGGGCGGTGGTGTGAGAAGTGCAGAACAAGTAGCCTTACATTTTAATGCGGGTGCCGATATTGTGGTCGTCGGGAATGTTTTAGAGGAAAATCCATCGCTTTTGAGAGAAATGTCGTCCGTTTGTGTTGGAAAAATTAATGTCCGTCAAAGTATTTAAATGTACATAAATGTCTGAAAAAGGGGTGGTTTTGAAATCAACGGGTAGTTGGTATGTCGTGGAGAAGGAAGATTTATCTATTATAGAATGTCGGATGTCAGGGAAATTTAGATTGGATGGCTTGCCAACCACTAATCCTATTGCCGTTGGAGATCAGGTGTTAATAATTCCAGATAATGAAATAGGCAAAGGAACCATCAAAGAAATTTTTCCCCGAAAAAATTATGTAGTAAGACAATCTCCCCGAAATAAACACGAAGTACATCTTCTTGC
>CAMDWC010000249.1 GCA_945878825.1 Haliscomenobacter hydrossis DSM 1100 | reverse complement strand
CTGCTTGTTTAAATGCTATATCGCCATGTAATTGAAACAATTCATTACCTAATTGACTGGTTTTATCTTTCGTTGAAATTTCATCCATTCTAAAAATCCTGAATAGACTATTTACTCTGTCCTGCTCGGTTCTTATTCTTTCTGCAATGAGACTTCTCTCTTCCAGTTGATATTGTTTTACCGACTGAGGCCCAATATTATTGATACCCAAAGTAATTATAGGGTTATTTTCTTTAAAAAACTGTGGTTGGTAGAATCTTTTTGAACCTTCAAATGTTTGTTGATCAAAATCTATGGCTCTCATTCTATATTGATTACCTTCAATATCAGGGGTGATATCTACAACATAATTATATGATCTCATATCACCAAGTAACCTGGCAAAGCACCTTTCGTTAAATTTAACAAATTCCTTAATAATTCTTATCTGATTAAAAGGATCTGTATTTAAGCGTCTATTAATAAAATCGTCACCGGGAATCCCTGCAATATGTTCTTCAATAAGTGTTTCACCATCAATTAAATAGTAGAAATAATTTGGAGAAAGAAGCGATTCTAATTCTAAGCCATAAACTCTTGAGGCATCTGATATTTTGACATAAAAATGATCATAGTTATCATTCAGCCTATTAATAATTCGAATACGAAAAGGCTTGGAATTTCCAAAAGTACAAAAATCAATTCTTGCAATGGTTAAATGTTCTAACACACTAATATCACCACCCGTTTTTAATAAGGCATAAATCAATTTTAAGCTATTATAAATTTCGGTTTGAGTTGATTCATGATAAAAAACAGATTCCCATCCTGTGTCTTTATCATTTTGTCCAGTCACTGGAATTGTTGCTTCATATCGAAGTAAATCGCTATATTGAAGAGGAAGTTTGCTCACCCTGTTATAATAAGACAAATAGGCTAATAACCTTTCCCCAATAGGATATCTGATTTTTTTTCTCGACGGAATATTTCCAAGCATAATAAAGACAGTTTAATAAAATTATACGGCTCCGTCTTTAATTTCCTCAACAATTTCAGGATTTAGAAGTGTGCTTACATCACCGAAACCCTCTGTTTCACCACCGGCCACCTTTCGTAAAATTCTTCTCATTATTTTACCAGATCGGGTTTTGGGTAGTCCGGAAACCAACTGAATTTTATCAGGTTTTGCAATTGCTCCAATTTGTTTGGCAACAACTTCTGCAATTTCCTTTTTCAAGGTCGCTTCATCCATATTAAAATCGACAGGAATTACATAGGCATAAATTCCCTGACCTTTTATATCGTGAGAAAAACCAACCACGGCTGATTCCACTACATGAGGATGACGATTTATCGCATTCTCTACTTCTGCTGTACCTAATCTGTGACCTGATACATTAATAACATCATCTACTCTTCCAATAATTCGGTAATTTCCGTCTTTATTTCTTTTTGCGCCATCTCCCGTAAAATAATACCCCGGATACAGTGAAAAATAAGTTTGTCTACATCTTTCATGATCACCGTATGTTGTTCTAAGAATGGAAGGCCAGGGAAATTTGATACACAACAGACCTTCCACATCATTACCTTCCAGTTCGATTCCATCTGCTGACAATAGAACAGGCTGAATACCCGGCAATGGTTTAGTAGCATAACTTGGAATAGAAGGAGTAATTCCCGCTAAGGTTGAAATCAAAATACCACCCGTTTCGGTCTGCCACCAGGTATCTACGATAGGGCAATTATTTTTTCCAACCTTTTCGTTGTACCAATGCCATGCTTCCTCATTAATTGGCTCACCTACACTTCCTAAAACTTTTAGACTTGTTAAGGCATATTTTTCAACAAAAGAATTTCCGTAAGCCATCAACGCTCTAATTGCCGTTGGTGCCGTATAAAAGTGAGTAACTTTATATTTGTCACAAATCTCCCAGAATCTTCCGGCATCCGGATAAGTTGGAACACCTTCAAACATTAACGAAGTAGCACCTACAAGCAGCGGACCGTAAACGATATAAGAATGTCCTGTTATCCAACCGATATCAGCGGTACACCAATACAAATCATTTTCTTTAATTTGAAATACCTGCTTGAATGAATAAGCAGTATAAACCATAAAACCACCACAAGTATGAACAACCCCTTTAGGTTTACCTGTTGATCCTGAGGTATATAAAATAAATAATAAATCTTCAGAATCCATAGCTTCAGCCTCACACACATCTGATTGAGAAGGAACTACATCATGCCACCAAATATCGCGATCTGGATACCATTTTACCTCATCCCCTGTATTTTTATAGACAAGAACATTTTGAACACATTGACAACCAGGAAACAACAAAGCTTCATCAACAATTTGTTTTACAGCAATATGTTTTGCTCCACGATCATTAAAATCGGAACATATAACCATTTTACATTGAGAATCTTCAATTCTATCTGCAAGAGATTGTGCAGAAAAGCCAGCAAAAACTACGGAATGAACAGCTCCAATTCTTGCACATGCTAAAATAGAAATAGCCAGTTCAGGTACCATTGGCATATAAAAACAAATTCTATCTCCTTTTTTTACGCCATATTCCTTTAAACTATTGGCCACCTTATTAACCTCTTGATATAAAGAAAGGTAGGTGAATGATCTTGGTGATTTATCAGGAGAATTAGGTTCCCAATAAAAGGCTATTTGATCGGCTTTTTCTGGTAAATGTCTGTCAAGACAATTTTCGGTGATATTCATTTTACCACCTACAAACCATTGGACGTTTGGTTCTGTGAAATTCCAGGCTAAAACCTTGTCCCAACGTTTCTTCCAGGTAAAACCAGAGGCTATTTCCTCCCAAAACAACTCAGGTTGTTGACAACTCTTATGGTAAATTTCTTCAAACTGAAGGATATCTTTAATTAATTCCATGGTTTAGAATGTCTTTTAATTAACTGAAAAATGAATGATAAATATAGACATAGTCGTTTATTAAATCCTAATATTAGTTCCGTTTTTATATATCTTTAAATTAAGTAGGCATTGATAAAGATTCTCCCTATTTTTCGGCGATGAAAATTTTTATTTGTATGTCATCTTCCTATTTACTGTTATTACCCATTTGTTTTTTCCTTTTTGCCTGCAAGAATAAACCTAGTGATGAAGGAAATGAAAGTATTATCATACCTGTTACTACAGAGAAATTTAGTTCTAAATCCAACCCTTGTCCAGATTCTTTAGGTTCATGTGCTGAAGTTTATATTAAGGTTCCTTACGTTACAGATCATCCTAAAGCAGATATAATAAATCAAATTATTTTAAAAGAATTATCATTAGTCATGGAGAATTTTCCTCCTGATTTAAAATCACTTCAGGATATTCCAACTAAAATAGATTCCTTTATTTCCCAACATCTAAGTTTTAGCCAGGAGGACGATTTTCCACAACGATGGAGTTTCAATGTGTTTTTTAAAGTTCTTGAGAATAATGATAACAGCCTGTCTATAATATTGAATACAGACATTTATACAGGAGGTGCCCATCCCTTAAATGATATATGTATTTTATCTTTTAACCCACAAACCGGGAAAAAGGTGATTATATCAGATATTTTAAAAAATGAGAAGGCACTTAAAAGTTTAATAGTAAAAGAATTTAGAAAGAAAAAAAATCTTTCTGATTCAGTTAATTTAACTGACGAAGGATTTTATTCAAATGAGTGGCCGCTACCTAGAAATTTTGCCTTCTTATCGAAAGGACTTTATATTGTGTACAACGCTTATGAAATAGGTCCTTATGTATTAGGCTCAACCGAACTCTTGATACCCATTGATGCCGTTAAACCGCTATTAAAAAATTAATAATGTTACCCAACCAAAATCCTACACTTACAAAGTCCTGGTCAAATTTAGAACATCTGGCTGAACAGGCTAAATCATTGAAGATGTCCAAATTATTTCAAGAAAATGTAAATAGATTTGATCAGTTTTCCATTGAAAAAGAGGGCTTCCTATTAGATTACTCTAAAAATATCATAACCAATGAAATTTTTAATAATCTACAAAAATTAGCTGAAGAATGTGGCCTCCAGCAAGCGATTGATTCGATGTTTAAAGGTTCCACAATTAATGTAACTGAAAATAGAGCTGTTCTTCATACTGCGCTAAGAAACCCAGAAAATAGCGAACTTAATATTGATGGTCATAATATTATGGCAGATATTAATCAGGTTAAGGTAAAAATGAAAAAATTCTCAACAGAGGTTAGGAACGGAAATTGGAAGGGTTTTACAGGTAAAAAATTCAAAAATATTGTTAATATAGGTATCGGTGGCTCCGACTTAGGACCTTTAATGGTTTGTGAAGCGTTGAAATCTTATGCAGATTCAACTATTAACATTTTTTTTGTTTCAAATATTGATGCCAGCCATTTGGTTGAAACACTAAAAAATCTTGATCCGGAGGAAACATTATTTCTTATTGCTTCAAAAACATTCACTACCCAGGAAACCATGACTAACGCTTTCTCAGCCAGAGATTGGTTTCTGAAAGCGGCAAAAGACAGCAAGTATGTTGCAAAACATTTTATTGCGTTATCAACGAACGAAAAGGCGGTTACCGATTTTGGTATTGATGCAGAAAACATGTTCATTTTTTGGGATTGGGTAGGGGGCAGATATTCATTGACAAGTGCCATAGGGTTATCCATTTGTTTATACCTTGGATATGAGGTTTTTGACTCCTTACTCGGGGGTTTCCACTGGATGGATGAACATTTTAGAACAGAGAAAGCCGAAGAAAATATGCCCGTTATTTTAGCATTGATAGGAATCTGGTATGTTAATTTTATGGGTGCTCAATCAGAAGCTATTTTACCTTACGATCAATACCTGCAAAGATTTGCCGCCTATTTTCAACAAGGTAATATGGAAAGTAATGGCAAATCTATAGATAGAAACGGAAAAAGAGTGAATTACGCTACCGGTCCGGTAATATGGGGCGAACCAGGAACCAACGGACAACATGCCTTTTATCAACTTTTACATCAGGGTACTGGTTTTATTCCTTGTGATTTTATTGCTGCTGCAAAGCCTAAACATCATTTAGGTGATCATCACGAAAAATTAATGAGTAATTTTTTTGCTCAAACGGAAGC
>CAMDWC010000248.1 GCA_945878825.1 Haliscomenobacter hydrossis DSM 1100 | reverse complement strand
AATGTAGAAAAATCAAATAAAATTTGACTTTTTTCAGCCGCTGGAAAAGTGTATTTATGAAATCCTACGCGAGTTGTTGAAGTTAATTCAGCCTTTATTTTATAAGTTTCCAGATAAACCTGATGATAGCCAGCCTTTATAGTTTCTTTGTTGTGAGAAAAAACAGATCCGTAAGTGTCGGAACCTAAATGTCCTTTAAATTCTCCCGTGGTGGGTAATACAGGAATACCGGATAATTGCCAGCAATGGATGTGACTGAAACACTTGATACTATCCTTCTCATATCTGTATCCTGCATTCCAATCGGCATCAATGGCATTATCTGGACTTAAATTAACCATGCCAAAGGGGCGGGTAGCAGAATTGAAAAAAAACCATCTTGAGTTAGCAGCATCCGTTAATGGATATACCAAATCAACAGGTTGCATTTTATTAGCCTGACCGGACAGATTAATATTTCCCAGAATTGTTTGTATCACAAGGACAAAAAATAGGGTGTTTTTCATGTTAATAGGAAAATTTATTGAAAAATGGATTTTACTAGGAAAGGGTTATTTTATGTTTGAAAGGGGTTATGCCAGTCAAATAAACCGTAGGTGATTCCATAGCTGGTAATGCACCACGAAGCTGGACACCTTTGTGTAAAATCATGCCAGGGGAAAAGGTGATTTGATCGTTTCCAACAGTATAACTGCCTTTAGTAGAAGGGAATAAATAAGCATCTTTTTTATTTGGTATGGGAGAAACTCCTGAAAAAATGCCTCCTGGTCTGAATATAAGTTCAAGAGAAACCGGAACACCATCAGTACCTGAAATATCAAAATCAACCTCAACCCCGGTTGGAAGCTCGGTCACTTTAACTAAATAGTTTAATTTTTGTACCTCGCTTTGTAAACGTAAGGTTCTTGGCATTTTATCTAAATCACCGTCTGGCGATATCTTGTCCGCATCTAAAGGTTGGTAATATGGACCTTCTAATGAATTTTGTAATACCCAATTTTTATCTATGGACTTAATTTTAACTGTTTGAAATTGCCCCTTTCCAAAAAATGAGGTAGCTATTCTCATGGCTTGCAGCACCGCATTTCCTTTATGGAAAGTTAACCAACTGGTATTATTTGAAAGTAAGGTGCAATCCCAATTTTCGCGTCTGATAC
Organism: Haliscomenobacter hydrossis DSM 1100; assembly: GCA_945878825.1. Lineage (GTDB taxonomy): Bacteria > Bacteroidota > Bacteroidia > Chitinophagales > Saprospiraceae > BJGN01. The sequence goes on along the minus strand of CAMDWC010000248.1, from coordinate 3,964 downwards.
GCACTACACCAGAATAGGGAAATTCCCTGGAATAATTAGTAGGTAATGGCTTTGAAGGTGGAAGTTCCTGCCAAAGGCCTGAATCCTCAAGAAAAATATCCAAAAATCCAGCTAATTGTTCTGGTGTACTCGTTTTTTCAATCAATCGGCACATGGATACCATAGTACCGTCTTGAAATTTAAGGGCCATATATCGATAAACATGGTAATATTTATGCATGTTGCCAATCGTCCCTTTGTCTTGCCTGTTCGATGCCTCTGTGACGACTTCACCATTAGGATGAACATAGTAAAAAGTCATGATTAGATTTTTCTTGACGGCATCAAGTAACTCTGGTTTATTCAAACCGACTGCCATCGTAATGAGTGACCTGTTAACAATGGGGGAATATCCATTGGTACTTTTTTCTGTGTATTGCCCATCCTGATCAAGATCAATATGTTCCGCTAACCATTGATTTATTCTTTTTATGTATTTTTCATTGGGAAACAATTCATTAATTCTGGTTAACGAAGCACAAACAACCCATCGGTGGTTTGGTGTATGTATTCCTCCAATGGTTAAGGCTTCAGCCGCATTTAAAATGAATTGCTTTAATAAGCTGAGTATTTTTTCTGCAGTCCTAAGATTACTTTCCTTTATGAAATGATATGCTGGAATAATATTTTCCAATACAAACGCAGTATCCGGTGTCGAGTGAAAATTGGTAGAAAGTAGATCTATGGTGCCATCAGCATGTTGCATTTTGAGCAAACTTATTAGCGCCAACTCAATGTCAGGTACTAACGATGGCTGTTGGTAAAATACCGATTCCCCACAAGCCCAAAGCATACATGCCTTACCTATAAAACCAGCGGTTGAATGTGGATTTGGTAGTTCAGCGTCATCCATGTATCCGCCAAAATACTTGTTTTCCTTTTGAATAACTTTATATTTTTGATAATTAGGAAGCTGTTTATCTTGAATTTTTATCCATTCCAAGATCCATGCTGGTTTGCTAACTTTTGAAAAATCAAGGTTACTAAACGGTAATGCTGAAACAGCTAAAAGGCTGGTATTTACAAATGTTCTGCGATTCATAGGGAAAAAATTAGGCTAAAAAAGAGAGGAAGATTTTTTCTTCCTCTCTAAATATACAAGTAAAAAATAGTCTTTAGATATTAATATCCAGGATTTTGTTTGATGGCTGGAAAAGATAAATCAATTTCGCTTTGTGGAATAGGTCTCAAATAATGTTTGTCTGAAATTGATTGTCCTTTAACCCATGGATTGTATTTTTTTATACGCTCTACTAATTTTCCAGTTCTTTTCAGGTCAAACCAGCGGCTATATTCACCCATTAGTTCTCTGGCTCTCTCATCCAGGATTAGATCAATAGAAATATTTGCAGCGGTTGCACGGTATGAAGCTGTGGCCAGAGATTTTTGGTTTTCAGGAGATGCAGCACATTTTGGATCCGATCCTTTTTTTGTACCCAGGGCACGATCTAAAACTCTGTTATAATACACTTCCGCGCCACCTAGTTTTCCTCCTTTGGCTCCCTTTACAATGGCTTCAGCAGCTATTAAATAGGCCTCTGCCGATCTGAATATTGCTTCATTGAACGTTCCAAAGGCATCACCATAAGGAATACCAGGTTGCCAAAATTTCCACATTAACGGTGGCTGGATATTTAATCCTGAATTATCTATAGGGTATCCACCACCGAATTCATCTGTATTAACTACTGCATATTTTTTAGTTCCACCCAGGTCAACACCTCTCCCATCTTTAGTAGTTACGGGATTATTCCATGGTCTGCATACCAAAACTGTGTCACCAGAATTATAATTAACCTTCAAATTGGCATTTGACAAAGGTAGTGGTTTAAAATCTTTGACAGCATTTAAGGCATAACCCACGCTTACAAAATTGTGGGCATATCTGGTATCATTTTCAGGGTCAAAAAACCGATAAGTAGCGGTATTAACTTGGTGAACACCTAAACAACGGTTATAATCGGTGGTTCTTCCTTTGGTTCCTATAAAACCTTCTCCACTGGGTCCAAATTTAGAATGTAAATCATTACCTCCTGCGGCATCGGGAGAAAAAGCAGCATCTGTTTTATTTGTCAATAAGTCTGCATTATACTGGACAGCAAAAATTATTTCAGGATTCTTGTCATTTTGAGCCCCTGTATATTGTTTTAATGGATTATCGTCCCTTTTTGGAAATAAATCTCTGTAATTAGCTGCTAAAGGAAATGCATCTATCACTTTATCAGCGTATTGTAAGGCTAAATCAAAATCTGCATTAGAACCACCCAATGAATTATTGAAATTCCATGCTCTCGTCAGATACACCCTGGACAAAAGAAACTGAACGGAACCTTTATTTATTCTTCCATAATTTGAAGCTGTTACTGGTATTTTAGCTTCACAATCCAATAAATCGGTAATGATTTGCTTGTAAACCTCAGCTGCAGCAACTCGCGGGTAATCTTTACTGGCTGTTGTAATTTCTGCTAAGGGCATTGGAATATCTCCCCATTGTTGAACTGCATAAAATAAACATAAAGCTCTTAAGAATTTTGCTTCAGAAACCCGTGTGTCCTTAAGCGCTGTTGCCATAGTGGTGATGCCTTCTGATCGGGTAATAGCGGTATTTGTTCTTGCTATTTCAGCATAAAGTAACTGCCAAAGGGTTCTTATTTCGCCCACTTCCGCATTAAATCGGGCATCATAAACATCCCATAAAGCAGGTAAATTTTCCTTCCCATTCACTGCAGATGGATTCCAACCTCCTTGCGAGGAGAATATATCCGTTCCCTGAAGAACAAGATGCCTGTTCTGATGAATATTTCGAAGTAAGGGATAACAAGATTTTACTAAATCTTCGAAACCTGCGGCCGTCTTGTAATATACATCCGTTGTTAAAGATGTTACGGGTTTTTCTACCAGGAAATCTTCATTACAACCTGTGTGTATGAGGGTAACCAGGGAAAAAGCAAGGATGGAGAATCTTAATTTATAATTTTTTTTCATTTTCATTTAGTTTAGGTCAAGATTAAAAACTGATGCTAACACCAAAAGTATATATCATGGATGGAACATCGTCTTGAAAAATTGCAGAGTTAAATTCAGGATCAAAGCCAGTAAAATCACTAAAAACAAAGGGATTTGATACCTGTCCATAAATTCTTGCACTACTCATTTTAAGAGCATTTAAAACTTTTGGTGAAAAATTATAGCCTAAGGTGATATCTGATATTCTTAGGAAACTTGCATTTTGATAGAAAATAGCATTCCTGTAAGGATTAGCAGCAACTACCCCAAAAAAGGTATTGGAAGGGTTATCACTTCGCCAATAATCTAATCCTGCCAGTTTATTATATCTTGTGCCTAATTCACCAAAAGTTCCAGCCAATGTATTGTTTCTATATTGAGTGCCATTCCTGTAATAGGTGAAAAACGAGAAATCTAAATTTTTATATTTAAATCTATTGGTTACACCCAAAATCCAGTTAGGCAACTGTGTACCTAAATAAACCCTGTCATCTATATTATTAGTTGATGAAATAACACCATCCCCATTTTGATCCACTACCTTTACAGACCCTGGTACCTGCTTATATACAGCTGCCTGGTCTTTTTCATTTGTTTGCCAAATTCCGTCAAATTTATAATCAAAATTGGCTCTAATTGGAAAACCAACAAATAAATTATTTCCTTTGTCAACCAATTGTCCATCACCGTATAGTTCCAGTAGCTTATTTTTATTTTGAGTGAAGGCAAAGGTGGTATTCCAGGTAAAATCTGTTGTTACTATATTTGCCGTATTCAGCGTAAGTTCTATCCCTTTATTTTCTATGGCGCCAACATTGGCAATCACCTGAGTAAATCCAGAAACGGTAGGTATTCTTTGGTTCAGGATTAGATCTTCTGTTTTTCTATTATATAGTTCTATCGTACCTGAAATTCTATT
>CAMDWC010000247.1 GCA_945878825.1 Haliscomenobacter hydrossis DSM 1100 | reverse complement strand
TCTTACTTCCCAAATAAAGTCAGTGTGGGTTTCATTGGCGTGAAAGCCATCTAACAGAAAAAATATATAATTGGACTGAGCCATTTTTCTCTTTATAAAAAATGGAAAAAAGTCCTGATTGAAAAAGATATTTTTTTGAATATCATGGGTTGGAAGTTTATCCTCAAGCTTCAAAATCAACGCCGACCAAAATGAGGGATAACGCGTTTTAAACGGTTCTTCAAATTCCGGTTTAAATTTCTGAAACTCATACTCCAGGGAATAAATATCTCTGCCGCCAACAGCTTCTAATAATTTCAAATAAGGAATGAATAAATCATCTTTATTTTCCACTTCCACCATTTGTGCTCTTTTAAAGGAAGTAATGACCGTAAGATTATCCAGAGGTAATTGCGCCATTAATTCCACATAAGAGGGAGTAAAACAACACTCGTTTACATACTCGTTTACATCATGATAGGTTGTTAACAGGTACACCGAATGAAAATGTTTAGATTGAATATCATCGGGCGTTAGAATTTCCAGGCCATAATTAACCAAATGATTAAAATGATTATTCAGCGTCGATTCCTGATGTTGAATCTTAAAAATCAGTGTCGAAATAAAATTCCTTTGGGTTTCCGTCATACAAACAACCCCTATGGTTGGCATATTTTCAGGCGTTGAGTAGCGAATTTTAGATAGCTCGTCTATGAGAAAAGAAGCTTCTTCCTCATTTATCCCATTTGGCTGAAGGACACCATTTATTCTATGAAAATGAACAGATGCGTCCTTAATTGCATGAATAGTGATGTGACCTCCTTGCCACTGTTGCCATGGATTTCCCGGATAAAAGCAATGAATTTTAGATAAGTGTGAAACAGGATACTTCTGTTTTAGCTCATTATCAATATATTCATTAGGAAATGAAGGGTTATAAAAATAAGTCACCCGAGGAGCCAGGGATTGAAATTTAGATAAAACGGCAGGAGACGAATACGAGGCATCGCCCCAAAAAATATGGTCAAAATGAAGAGAAGGATTATCTTCAAAAAGATCATTTAGCTGATTTACTGTCATACATACCACAGGAAAACAGTCTGTTAACAGTGGTCTAATATCTTTTATGAACAACAAATAATCCACTTCATTCCATGATTCTTTTTCAAACCATTTTATTATTTTTTGTAAGGTATGTTTCTCTTCCTTTCTTAACTGTTTAATACGTTCCTTCCTTTTTTGAAACCACACAGATTGTATCTGCCGGGGTAACATGCTACGAAATAGCTCCCAATCGGCTTCAAAAGTCTCCAGCGGCAGCGATGAATCGGGAAGTTGGTGTTGGTAGTGACGCAACAAGACCTGGTGTAAGTACCAATTTTTGAAGGTCATTAACCAATCATCCGGATTAATGGTCGAAAAGGATTGAATAATGGTCTTTGCTCCTTTAGAAAGATTTTCCCAGCTTGACTGCCATTGATAAAAGACGGGAAAGTCACGAAAATTTATAAGCATCAAATCCAACTTATTAACCAGAGATTCCAGCCATTTTTGACGGGCTGTTAAGGTAAGAGAATGATGTTCTAATTTTTCAAGAAAGAATGACTTAGCATTAAAACGTTGAATAGCTTCATCCATTAAGGTTTCGAGTTCAACAAATAAATCTTTCGTATGCCCAAAAGAATTTACATTGGTACTGGAGGCACGAAGGACTTCCTCGTTCACATAATCTGAAAGCCGGGACTGCCATTCTGCGGCACTCTCTTTCAATGCTTCCAAATAAACCATCCAATCTACTAAATGTGCCACACCAAAATCCTGAGGAATTTCAGGAAAAACCCAGATCTTCTGGTTTTGAATTTTAATACTTAACTGTTGAAATAAAATATTTAGCTCTTCCCGCGCTTCTATAATTTTTTTTCCCCGTCCGGCCACCTTACTGTACAAAAGAAGTGAAAAACTTTTCGTATAAATAAAGTCATTTCCGTATAAATCAAAATATCCATCAAATTTATTTTTTAAATCCTCTATAAGCTCTATAATCAATTGAATTTCATTAAACAAGCGAATATTTAAGGAGTCTGAATACTGTGCCAGACCATTAGAGTATTCTACAAGAATAAATCGAAAATTATTCCTTTCTTCATTTAGAAGTAAATTTAACTGATCCGCTCCTTCTTCAAAATCAGAAAGGTCTATGAGGCTGGTATTTAACACATTTAAAGGATGTTGGAGGGTATTAATCGCTTCAAATCTTTTTTGTAAAGGTTCAATTTCTGACAATAAGGAATAAAATTCCGAGGGTAAAAAATTAAAATTTTCTGTAGGGATTCTAATATTAACCAATTGAATTTCATCACTGCCAACGCTTTGTAAAAACAGGGTAACAACCTCTATCCAATCAAGCTGGTCAAATATTTTTTTTCTGGACGCATAGTAAGCCACAGATAACTTAGTAAAAAGCCTTTGGCAGGAAGCCAAAATTTCTTTAAAGTTATCTCCGGCAAACACGGGAGAATTTTTTTCCTGTTGAATAATAAAAGTTACTCTTTTAATAAGTTGTTTTAACTGCTCGCCCTCCTGTAGAGATAAAACCAGATTTTCCAAATTATTTGAAGAAAAAAATTGGTTCATGGATGCAAAAAATCCATTATTTTCGGAAATAATAAGGGAGGTCCTACCATTCGATAAGGCATTAGAAACCATATTAAAAAGTAAAAATTTCTTCCCGGTTCCTGCTATTCCTTCAATAATTGTATGCGAATTTTCCTGTGTCATATGATACGCTGTGGCCTGTTCAGGAAGTAAAACTTGCAAACCAAAAGAATGTCCTGGTAAAGTAATCTGATGATTTTTTGCCAAATAAAGCGGTTCGCCTTGTTGTCCTTTTAGTTCAAAAAGTGATTTAAAAACCAATAATTGAACCGAATTTATAATTTTGTATTCATTTTTCTTTATTGATACATTTTCTGCGCCAGACAAAGGAACGATAACATCATTGCTATTAAAAAGAGGATCAACTGCTTGATTTATAGCTCTAAAACCATCGATATCTATTCCATTATTATTTAAAAATGGCGCAATCACAGCTTGTAATTTATCGAAGCAAAGAAGCGCTGAAATCATTGGATTTAAGGCAGGCAATAAGGACACATTCCGGTAAAACATCCACTTTACCCCCACCTTATCAACCGGCGACAATGAAATATCCCAAATAAAAAAAGGTATCGCTGCAACCTCGTTTCCCTGCATTGAAACCAATAAAGGGTATCCGACTTTAAGGGAAGGCGTTCCAAGTCTTGAGTAAGATAATTTTTGCTTATGAAAAATTTCCCAGGTTAGCGCGGGAGAGAGCGTATTAAAAACCAAATTGGACGGAGCAATTAAATGTCCGGAGTCAGCAAGCCACCTCAAAAAATCTATATCTTTTGAAAGCGCTAAAATATCTAAAGCTTTTTCGTTTGTTCTTAACCTTTCATTTCCCATACTACCCAAACCTGACACGAACTATTTGATATCATTGCACGTTAACATTAAAATGAATTACTTAATCAATAAGATAATACATTAATTTATTTACAAATATAATAAAATGTTGATATAGAAAACCTTAAAAAAAACATTTAGCGAATGAACCGTTTTTAAAAAATAATGTTTCCGTTCGCTTTACCAAAATATTATGACTGGATACAAACCTACTGAAGTAGCAGTAATTCTTACCGACGAAAAGAAGAGTATTATTTGGGTAAATGATGCCTTTCTTACCATTACAGGATATTCATTATTCGAAGTGCTTGGTAAAAAACCTGGCAGTATTTTACAGGGACAACATACGTCAAAAGAAACCATTGAATTAATAAGTAAGTCGTTAAAAAAACAATTACCTGTAGAAACCCAAATTATAAACTATCGTAAATCGGGTGAACCTTATTCTTGTCACTTAGCAATTCACCCCGTTTTTAACGATAAAAAAGTGCTGACAAACTTTATTGCTTTTGAAATAGATGAATGCAATAAATCACCTGAAAGTGAATACAGCATGCTTCAGATTCAAAAAAAATATAAAGCAAGCAGTTTAGAACCAATAGATGAGGTAACCCTATTCAGGCGTTTAAATACATTAATTATTAGTAAAAATTTATTCTTAGATCCTGATATAGACATAAAATTAGTCGCTGTCGGTCTCAAAAGCAATACTAAATACCTTTCCCAGGTGGTGAATAACCAATTTGGCAACAATTTTAAACATTATATCAATCAGTTTAGAATTGATAAATTAAAAGGAGTAATAAAAGACCCTAAAAACAAGGGGGTCAACTTATTTGAGATGGCACAACAATGTGGATTTAAAAATAAATCTACCTTTCATAAGGTATTCAGGGAATTCAACCAAACCACTCCTAAAGAATTCCTTAAGCAAAGCAAGGATAAATAGATTGGAATATTTGCTTTTTAAATGAATATCATTGAAAAGCAAAATGTATAAAATAAAAAAGGGAACCATGAATGATTCCCTTTTGTTTTTGTAGCGGCGGCAGGACTTGAACCTACGACCTTCGGGTTATGAGCCCGACGAGCTACCAACTGCTCCACACCGCGATTTAGTTTTGCAAATATACACCTTTTTTTTAACAACGGGTCAACCATTTTGCAAAAAAGATTATTTTGATAATAAAAAGAGAATGGAAGCATTTATTTATGGTGCAAAAAGAACACCCATTGGAAGCTTTGGCGGCACATTATCAAGTCTTTCTGCCACTGCACTTGGATCAAAAGCCATTGACGGATTATTTTCAGAGCAAAGTCCTGCTAAGGAGGAAATTCAGGAAATTTACATGGGAAATGTAATCGCTGCAAATTTAGGTCAAGCGCCAGCCAGACAAGCTGCCCTGGGTGCAGGACTTAGTGAAAACGTTATTTGTACTACCGTTAATAAGGTGTGTGCTTCTGGAATGAAAGCAACGCAGTTAGCAGCCATGTCCATTCAAACAGGGGTAAACGATTGGGTGATTGCCGGCGGTATGGAAAGCATGAGCAATGTACCTCATTATCTTCCGTCCCTTCGATGGGGAAATAAATATGGCAATGCTGAAGTTTTGGATGGGTTAACAAAAGACGGATTAACGGACGCGTACAATGGTGC
>CAMDWC010000246.1 GCA_945878825.1 Haliscomenobacter hydrossis DSM 1100 | reverse complement strand
ATAATGATGGATGATTTAAGAGATTACCGCTTTTATGCGCAAGACATGATTCATCCTTCGGAGCTTGCCATCGAATATATTTTCGAAGGATTTAAATCGGTATTTTTTTCAGAAAGGACAAAAGAAAGAGTAAAAATTTGGGAAAAATTTGGTAAGTCGTTGAGCCATAGACCTTTTGATGGTGACAATGAGCTATGGGTAAATTATAAACAAAAGTATAAAGTCCAACTAAAGCAATATAAAGATGAATTTCCTATGCTCGATTGGAGTAAGGAGGAACAATTTTGTGAATTGTCCTAAAATACTTTAGAATATTCCAATGATTGCCTGTAATTTTGGATTTAAATAAAATTTTAAGTAATGAAGAAAATGTATCTGCGATTAATTATTTCCTTATTGGTTATTTTTTCCAATTATCCTCTAGTTGGTCAAAAATTAATCAGTACCACACCAGCTGGAATTATTTCAAGAGATTTTCTGTCTTTTCTTTTTGGGGCAAATGGTGCCTTGTTGGAAAATGGCATTGAACTATATAAAATTACCTATACCACCGTTGATGTATTTGGAAAGCCGGATACTGCTTCGGGTTTGGTTATTTTACCATCGAATGGTAAGAAATCTTTTTTTCCAGTTATTTATCAGCATGGAACGGTAGATGACAGAAATGATGTGCCCTCTAATGTTAAAGGAGGTTGGGAAGCAGGAGCTGTTTTTGCCGGACTGGGTTTTTTCACCATTCTACCTGATTATTTGGGACTCGGAACATCCAGAGGGTATCATCCTTATGTTCACGCGGCATCACAATCTTGGGCCGCAACAGATATGTTGAAAGCTGCTGTTACTTTTGCTGCCAATACTGGCATTACATTGAATGAAAAATTATTTATTACGGGTTATTCTCAAGGAGGGCATGCCAGTATGGCTTTGCACCGTGATTTGGAAAAGAATCCAATGCCAGGCTTTAAAGTGGCTGCTGCCGCGCACCTTTCCGGGCCATATAGTATTTCAACTTCTATGCTCGACATTTTATTGAGCGACAAAGAATATGGAACTTCTGGTTATGTTCCTCACACGCTTCTGGCTTATAATCCAATTTATAAGCTATATACAAACTTAAATCAAGTAATAAAACCCGCTTACCTTGACATTGTATTGCGCAGGCAAAAAGAAGAAATTGGGTTAAATCAAATGAATACCTTACTTACTGCAGCTTTAAAAAAAGATTATGGAAAAGCTATTCCATCTTATATTTTTCAAGACAGTGTAGTAAATAACATTAAAAATAATCCAAACCACCCGGTAAGATTAGCTTTAAAAGCAAATGACACTTACGATTGGGTTCCAAAGGCGCCCACGCGAATCTTATATTGTAAGGCAGATGAACAAGTTGTTTACACCAATGCCATTTTTGCCGATTCTGTGATGAGGGCAAGGGGGGCTCAGAATATTTTTATAAAGGATTTAAATTCCTCCTTTACTCATGGGCAGTGTGTTGAGCCTGCTTTGCTAAACAGCGTTTTATTTTTCAAATCATTATCGGTATCTACCTCTCTTTTTGCCGTGAATTCAAAAACCACAGACCTGAAGGTTTATCCAAATCCTGCCTCCACCTATTTATACTTTGAAAATCTTCCCCATGCAAGTAAAGTGGAATGGTTTAATTTACAAGGTCAAAAAATGGGCAATGTAACCCTTGATTCAAGGAATGAACTTTTTATAGGCGATTTATCTGATGGCATTTACTTATTTAGGGCCATTTCAGGAAATGAGCTTTTTACCGGGAAGGTCGTAATTAAAAAATAGATTCCTTAACAGATTCTTGAAACCGTCGTTTCTGCTTTGATTTTTTTGTCTTCAGATAAATTTTCAAGAAGCAATATACCTGGCGTTTTTCCGGGTTCAAAAGATCCCAGGGTATCAGACATGCCTAAGGCTTCTGCTCCATGGAGCGTTGCCCAGGAGATGAGGGTATCAAAATCAAGGTAAGAGCAATATTTGGAAAGCGTTTTGATTTCTTCAAGAATAGAGAGCTGCCAGTTTGAGGATAAACTATCTGTTCCTAAACAAATTTTTGCATTTTGCGCTAAAAATAAACTGTAATCGGGTAATTTATTTTCAATAAATAAATTGGCGTTTGGACAGCTTACCCAAAAAATGTTGTTCTCAGACCATTTTTCCGCTGCTTGAATTTCCGAAGCTAACGTTTTTGTGTTGTGGATAAATAGGGTTTTATTATGTGGATCCATATTTTCCATGGCATAATAAATAGATGGTTTTCCGGTGGGGGAAAAATTTGAGAAATCAAACCCAAAATCTTTAAAGAAAGAGGGGAATCCACCTAATCCTGTCAAAAATAATTCATCCTCATGAACGGTCTCTTGATTATGAATGCTAACAATATCATGGGGGGAGTTTAGCTTATTTATTTCATGGAATAAATCTGCCGTAACGGTGTAAGGCGCGTGGGGAACAGCACTTAATTTATCTTCTTTTTTGGGATGAAAGTTTTGGTAAACCTCAAGATATTGGGAAACAAATTTTGAGGTCAGATGAGGTTGCATAAAATCGAAAAATTCGATAAATGTGGCATAACGAATGGGACTTTTCCGCTTACAATCTGCTGTATCTATCTTATTTGAGATATCTCCAACAGCCATGATACCTGCCTCCCACATAGCTTGGTCTTGTGCCTCGATGCCTTGTTGTATGACTTCCTGAGGGAATTCCCGAAGGGTAACTACGGCTTTTAAAAATGGAAGAAGGCCCGTTCCTGTTGGAATTTGTCCTTTTAGATGGGATAGCTCTAAATGACAATGAGCATTGATGAAACCTGGTACTAATATACCGGAATAATGTTTTACAGACGGGGATATTTCAGATTTCGGACCCTCCAGGGAGATGATTTCCCCACTTTGGTCGTCGTAAGTGAGCAGACCATTTATAATTGGTTTGGAGGAAACGGGGTAAATATAGTCGGCACTTATTTGGCGAATCATAGTAGAATAAATTGTAACGTCAGTTAATCTATTGGCAGAGGTATGTTATTTTTGAAATCAAACATGGTTAATCCACTTCTCAATATGGGCATAAATCTAGTTGATTTTGGCGGAAAAAACAGCTGATCATTTACTGCTTTTACCCAATCATTCTTGGGAATAGGGAAAAAACTTAGTGCCAGAATTGGGTTGTTATCTTTTCTTTCATTTACGAAGGATTGGATAGAAACAGCATCTTCCGGATATTGGATATTGACAATATTCTTAACGTCTATTATGGAGGGTAATAATTTATCGACATAAATGACGTCCGGTTTCCCGGGTGGTATATTTTTGAAAATTCCCTGGTACCATTCATCTTTCAATCCAATTAATACTTCACTTTTATAAGTAGGCGGCTGGGGGCCATTTAATTTAGTTAGCTCGAAATGTAATGATAAATGGGATAAAACAAGGTTCATATCGGTTCGCTTTTGTAGGGAATAGATTCTATGAAAAGTAAGTATCTTTAATTGACTAACGGGAAAATACGCAGTAAGTAAATGGTTGAATTGCGTATTACCTTCTTCGAACAATGACTTACTGGCGGCACTGCGATGATGACCATCTGCAATGATCGCACGGGTAATTTTAGTACGGAAAATTTCTTTTACCTCTAAAATGGCGTCAACATCATTTACAAGCCAAAGATTGAATATTTGTTGCCTTTTCAAGGAATGAAAGGTTTTGAACATTGGTTTTTGCCTTTCTATTTGAAGCCAGTTGGTAAGATCAGCATGGTCTTCAATGGAGGCTAAGATGGGTTTTATAAATGTACCTTGTTTAGTAAGATATTCCTTCTGTTTTTTTAGCTTCGGACCAATAATGTCTTCATGAATTTGCAGTCTGTTTTCTTGATAATCCTTTATATTGGTAAGGCAAATGATGCCAACAGATGTTAAATTATCGGTAATAACTTCTAAAATGATAAGGCCCTTATTTTGAGCTTGGGGCTTTTTATAAGGTAGAAAGGCCTTTGAAAGTTGCGTTCTGGCAGCATCACAAAATGAATCTATATCCAATCCAAATGGCTCAGGAGGAAGTAGGACGGGAAACGAATAAATTTGCATATAAACTCGATTATTTATCGAATATACACGTAATACGCAAGGTTGAATATGATATTGGCAAGTAATTTATTTAAGAATGAAACAAATAAAGACTAACATTTACCTTTAGTTTTGTTATTTTCACGAAGTAATTAAAAGGTTTTCTTCAGAAAGCTATTTTTTATTCTCTTAAAATCATCATAATATGAGCAGTACAGCAACGAAAGAAGGCTGGGGTACAAGGGTCGGATTGGTATTGGCAATGGCAGGAAATGCCGTAGGATTGGGAAATTTTCTCAGATTTCCAGTTCAAGCCATTCAAAATGGCGGAGGTTCTTTTATCATTCCCTATCTTGTTTGTTTCTTATTAATGGGTATTCCCCTTTTATTTATAGAATGGTCTATGGGTAGATTTGGAGGAAAATTTGGTCATCATTCAACGCCTTTTATTTTAGACAGCCTTGCTCCCAAGCAATCGTTATGGAAATATATCGGTGTCTTTGGCATATTTACAAATATTGCCGTAGCTGCCTATTATTGTTATCTGGAAAGTTGGGCTTTAGGTTACGTTTGGAATTCTATCAGTGGAACTTTCAATGGGTTAGACAGGGAGGGAGTTTCTAATGTTTTTGTGGAATATACAGGTTTAAGTGGCCCTCAACCTTATATGTTTTGGATATTATGTTTAATTTTAAATACTTACATACTTTCAAAAGGTTTGAGTGGAGGCGTAGAAAAAGTAGCCATGGTAGGTATGCCGTTGTTGATAGTTTTTGGTATTTTCCTTGCTATTCGCGGGGTTAGTTTACAGGCTGGAACCAATGGCGCAGAGTTTGATGGCACGGAAGGATTAAATTTTTTATGGACGCCTAATTTTGACACTATTTGGTCACCAAAAGTTTGGTTAGCTGCAGCAGGTCAGATATTTTTTACCTTGTCTGTTGGTATGGGTAGTATTCAATGTTACGCTTCATATTTGAGAGAAAGAGATGATATTGCCCTAAATGCCATGAGTGCGGGTTGGATGAATGAGTTTGTGGAGGTTGCTCTCGGTGGAGCGAT
>CAMDWC010000245.1 GCA_945878825.1 Haliscomenobacter hydrossis DSM 1100 | reverse complement strand
TCGTTTTTCTCGTACGAAATATTCGTGGTTAAATCCATAGTTATGGCATCAGAGAAAATAAAGTCCTGCCGAAGATTTATCTGGTAGCGGTCTAAATTGTTTTTTGTAAATGCCTCATCTCTTGTATAGGCAACCGAGCCGTAAAAACTATGGAAATTGGAACCTCCATTAAAATTTATACTGTGATTAGATAGTTTAGAAGGTTGCTGAAGGAATTGTGCCATCTGCGCCCGGTTGTTCAGGCCTCCCAGAGAGTCAAACCGTTGTTGTGCCAATCCTGCATTTATTACGTTTCTTGACAAGTCATACTGTATCTGTTCATGCGGTGTGACTATGGGTGTAGAATTATTTGACGCCCCGGTTGTTACAACAGACCATGGAAAAGCAGTAGCATCAAAAATTTCTCTGCCAGCTTGAACTAACTGACTACTATTCATCAAATTATAATAATCCATATCAGGTGCGCCACGATAAGACACAAATCCATTATAATTCAACTGAATTTTCTGTGGAACAGTCGTTGTTTTTCCTTTCTTTGTGGTTATAACGATTACGCCATTTGCCGCTGCAGCTCCCCAAATAGAGGCGGCCGTTGCATCTCTTAATAAGTTAACTGACTCAATATCATCAGGATTGATTAACGAGGTTAAAGTCGAAGCGTCATATATTGGTACGCCATCCACGACAATGAGGGGCGATCTGCTGGCATTGATAGAGGTGAGACCGCGGATTAAAAACTTTTCACTATTTCGTCCATAATTTATCGCAAGACCAGGGACTAAACCCTCCAGTCTGTCAATCACGTTCATGCTATTTGATTTCAACTTCAAATCGTCACTGTTTATCATCGAAAAAGAACCGGCACTTCGTTCTTTCGATAAACGTTGATACCCTGTAGCCACTATGCTCACTTCCTGAAGTTCAACACTCTCTTCTTTTAATATAACATCGATTGTACTTCTTCCCTCTACGGGTATATTTCGGGTCACATAACCAATATAGGAAAAAATTAAAGCCTTATCATCAGCCTCTATGTCAAGAGCATATTGGCCATTAAGATCAGAAGTAGTCCCTTTTTGAGAGGTTGCCGCAATAACGTTTACGCCTATCATAGGTTCGCCCAGCGAGTTGGTGATTTTCCCTTTCACTGTATTCAGTGTTTTTTCAATACCCTTTTCCATGGGTTGAACCCTGCTCACCTCCTTTTTTTGTGGGGCAACAACAATGGTTTTATTGGTGATTACATAAGATAAGGGAAGGTCTTTAAAACAAAGGGAAAGAGCTTCCTGAATACTACCGTTCTTAATGGTAATATTTACTTTTCCCACTTGATCAAGTAAGGCGTCCTCATAAAAAAACTGATAGCCTGTCTGGCGATAAATTTCTCTGAATATTTTTTGCAAAGTAACCTCTTTGTTGTTCATGGTTACTACCTGTGCCGTGCTTAAAGCATTCAGATTTAAACAGCTTAGGAAAAGAAAAATACCCAGAACTTTTACATTCTTAGCTATTTTAGTTGAGAATTCCTTCTTTTTGATGTAAGAAGGAAAGGGTAATAAATGCATCATCGTGGTTCGTTTTGTAAAATAATAGGTCATGATGTTAATTTCTTTTTATTGGGAAACATATATTTTTTGGTCTCTAAGTGTGAAGGTTACGCCCGTATTTTCCATAATCTTTAGTACCTCAGATATATTGTTTGATTTACTCACTATACCTGAAAATTGTTTGCTTCCTATCGATCCTGTAATTTCAAAATCAATGTTATACCATCGACTCAATTGCCTGACAATGGCTTGTAATTCCAAGCGGTTAAATAAGAACCATCCCTCTTTCCAGGCAATTATTTCTTCTATATCGGCGCTTATAATACTCGTTTTTCCTTGCCTGACGATAGCTTGCTGGCCTGGCATTAATAGGTCTTTTTTCTCCTGTGGATTTTGTACGCTCAGACTTCCATTAATCAGGGTTGTATAGGTACCCTTTTCATCGGTATAGGTATTTATATTAAAGGAAGTGCCTAGAACGATAGCTTCCAGTCCATTGCCATAATGCACTATAAAAGGTTCCTGAGCATTATGCATTACTTCAAAAAAACCTTCACCTGATAGCTCAACTATTCTAGGCTTTCCTTTTTTAAAAGAGCTTGGATAGGTTAAAGAGGAGGCAGCATTTAACCAAATATTGGTGCCATCTGAAAGGGTAAGATTGTATTGCCCTCCCCGTGGCGTAGTTATATTGTTTATTAATATTTGTTGTGGTTCTGTTGCAGCAATATAGGTGAGTGCTCCCTTTTCAGAGGTATAGATTTTTGCCTGTCCGTCTTCCGTTAATAAGCCATTGCTTAAGGCACCAAGCGTTATTTTTTTACCGTTGGAAAGCGTAAGTATGGCCTTATTCTCGCCAGGATTAAGATCAATGCTTTTCTCAATTTTTACAGTGGAATCTTCTTTTTCTGGTTCAGAAAGGGTAAAATAGCCTAATATTAAAAGGGTCAGTGAAGCAGCTACATAATATAAAAAAACAGGCTTTATTTGCTTTTCTATCCTTCCCTGCATCAAGATTTGATCGACGATTTCCTGTCTTTCTCTTTTACTAAAGATAGAATTTTTAGAAGAATGCTTATCCCATCGTTGCTTTAGTTCAGCTTCTACCTCATCGTTTGATAAATTCTTAAGCTCTTTAACCTGTTCATCATCAAGATGACCATACCAAAATGCTTTCCACAAAGTTGTTTTACTTTGGTCTTCCTTCATTTAATGTATTTTATCATAAGGAAGACAAATTGGGATGATGAAAAGGGGGAAGGACTAATCTGATTTTTTTGAAATAAAATCAATGAGCAATATAATGAGGGTTATTTTAGTCTCAATATAATTTTTAATTGATTTTATAGCTAACGACAGATGGGTTTTTACAGATTCCTTACCAATGCCCAATTGTTCTGAAATCTCGCGATAAGAATACCGCTCATGTCTGTGCAGTAAAAATATTTCTTTTTGTCTGGGTGATAACTGATCAATGGCTTCGTCTATCAACGTGAATGGTAGTTGGTCATTATCCTCATCTTCAGGTTGTTCGTTAAAGGGCACTTCACTGGCATATTTTTTCATCCGCTCTAAATCAGCCAAGGATTTTTTCAACGCATTTATCGCTCTGTTTTTACTGATAACGAACAGATAAGCTTTAAAATCTTTTACGTCAACGAGGGACTCTCTGGTCATCCATATTTTTAAAAATACGTCCTGAACAATTTCTGCGGTAATAACTTTAGAACGGGTAACCTGAAAAATAAAAGACGAAAGGGTAGGCTCCCAATAGGAATAAAGGGCCCGGAACGCCTTACTGCTTCCCGCGGCAATGTCTTTTAGTATCTCGGTTTCCTTTGCAGTTTCTACCATGTTTTTTTATCCAATGTGCCTTAAATATAAAGGCTTTTCTTTGTCTTTTTAACTCATTGTCAGACTAAGTTGTAAAATTAATTGATTACAGGCATTGATTTTCTGAAGGTTTAGGCTATTTTTATGACAAAAATGGAATATCAAAATCTACTTGTAGCTGAATCAAATGGAATATATCGCATAACTTTTAATAGGGAAAAGGCGCTGAATGCACTGAATGGGCAAACCATGAAAGAGCTTTTTCACCTTTTTTCCGATTTCTTACCCTCACAATCACCGTTGAAAGGCGTCATATTGACAGGATCAGGTGAAAAAGCATTCGTAGCTGGTGCCGATATCAAAGAGTTTTTATCTATTGAGGCAGGAAAAGGAGGAGGTATGGCGCAAAATGGTCATGATGTTTTTAGCCTCATCGAAAATTTTCATGTTCCTGTGTTAGCAGCCATTAATGGTTTTGCCCTGGGCGGCGGTTGTGAACTGGCAATGGCTTGTCACCTGAGAATCGCTGCTGAAAATGCTCGTTTTGGTCAGCCTGAAATAAATCTGGGTATTATTCCTGGTTATGGCGGAACCCAAAGGTTAATTCAGTATATAGGTAAAACAAAGGCGATGCAGCTAATGCTCACCGGCGACCTTTTTTCAGCGGAAGAAGCACTTAAATGGGGACTTTTAAACCAGGTGGTGCCGGCTAACGAACTCCTTTCTGTATCAGAGGCTCTCCTTGGGCGAATAGCTGAAAAGGCGCCTGTTGCAGTTAGTGCCGTCATTGCCTCTGTCAATGCTTTCTTTAATTCCCCCGGAGATGGATTCAAAACGGAGGTAAATCAATTTGCAAAAACGACACAAACAACTGATTTTCTCGAAGGAGCCCAGGCATTCATAGAAAAGCGACAGCCTAAATTTACAGGCTCTTAACTCAATTGTTTAGTCAGTCTGATAAAAGTTCCAGAAAACCTGAGTAATTTTTCTTTATTGTTCTATATCCGGATAATCATCGGGCTTATAGCCGGGGGGAGGTGTAATCATTTGACGGTTTCCTTTCATGCCAAATCCCTCCCACTGATTGGTTAAATATTCGAAACTTCCCCGCTCTCTCGATAAAAGGCCATTCTGTTTCGCTAACCCTATTTTATTTGCCCGTTCATTTGCCGAGGTCATTGCTGCATATCGCCCATCGGTATAAGTGGCTCTTATCTTTAGATAACTGTCTAATATTTGTGCTTCCTCCTCTGTTCCCCAGTGATCGGGGGAGGCGTAGTTTGCGTTTTCCGCCAGCGCAAGACCTATACAAGGATACACCCAGCCTGGCCTGTTGACGTGCATATCTAAAAGCAGTGCAACACCATAAGAGGAAGTGATTATCTGATAGAGAGGGTAGGGTAGTCCCTTCGGTTCAGGCTTAAAATAAAAATTTTTAAACCGATCGTGTGCATGCTCTATTTGTATAGCTTGAAATTCAGGTTGCATGAGCACTTTCCAAAAATGAAAAGCCCAAAAGGGGCGACGGAATGCTTCTTTCTGTTCTGAGGTAGCTATTCGTTCTCCTTGCAAGGTTATAAATCCAGTAGTTCCATCTGTTTCCTCTGCAATATCTATTCCCAGAGGAGTAAACCAGGTAGCATACTTTTCAGGATATTTTATCTTTACTTTTTTTAATAATGCAGGTAATTCTCCCGCGTTAGTGGAAGTGCCAAGGGTCCATTGAAAAATACCCACACTGAGGAAGGCCTGATCGTAGGTATTTAT
>CAMDWC010000244.1 GCA_945878825.1 Haliscomenobacter hydrossis DSM 1100 | reverse complement strand
GAATGTAAACATCTTTGGGAAAGAGTGGTCGTTTATGATTCTATAGATATCTGATTACCCGGAAAGACCAATGGGGTAAATTTTGTCATTCATTACTCCAATCACCCGGTCTCCTTCCCTAACCTTAATAAAGCATCCTCCCGTAAACTTTCCAAAAGAAGGGAGGATGCCTTGATTTTCTGAAAAATGAAAGCAAGGCATACTTATTTGTTGCTTACCCAGTCCTACCATTTTAACTTTTGGATGAAAATGCCCACATAGTCTGAAAAGGTTTTTTTGCTCCCCGACTAAACTATTTTCGGGTAGGTGGTCCAGGGGTTCGTGAGCAAGCAAAAATGGATATAATTCAAAGGTATCACACCTATTCAACCAATCATTTTCACTGATTTTTAGATACTTCACCAATTTAGCATCGTGATTGCCTGTTATTAAGGTAAAATGAATGTGATTATATTTAAGACAAAGACGTCGGAAATCGAACCATTCTTCATTGGTGGCGCTATGAAAAAGATCTCCAAGAAAATAACAGTTTTTGGGCTCATAATCGATAAAAAGTGATTCTAAAACATCGAGATTCATCGTTGCCGCCGCCGCGGGGATAGCCAAACCTGATTTTCTGAAGTGAGAAATTTTTCCCAGATGAAGGTCGGCAATGAACAATGCAGCCGTGTTTCCCCAAAAAATTACTTTTCGTGCATCTAACGTTAATATCGTATTTGCAATAGATAAATCGAAGCTACTCATTGCTATTTTTCAAGGAGTAAGGTCATTTTTTTTATTCTGTCTTCCAGTTTTTCCGAGCTTAATTTCTCCCTTAATCTGTCAACCATAATAGGGAATGCAAAAGGGGTAGCTTTGTTGCATTTTTTCAATAAAAGCTCTTGCTTCTCTATCCGTTTTAAAGCGTCGAACATCCTATTTTCCTCCATTTGAAATAAAAGAGCTTCCTCGTAAGCCTGAATTAACAGAAGATTATCGGGTTCATAGTCTTGAAAAACCTGGAAAAATAAGGTTCCCGACGCCTGCAAGTGTTTATCTTTTTTATGATTCCCCGGATAGCCCTTGAACAATAGCCCTGAAATAGTTGCAATATCCCTAAATCGTCGGGAAGCCAATGCGGTGGAATGCAAACTTTCTCTACTGTGTGAAAATAAATGCTCAGCGGAAAAAAGCTTTCTTAAAAGATTAACATCTACATCAATGGGGGTATCAGAAAGCCACTCAATGCCGTAATCATTCATGGCAATGGAGAAAGATTGAGGTTTAATTTTTGACAATCTCCAGGCCACTAAAGCACCCAGGCCTTCGTGAACTAATCTACCTTCAAACGGATAACATGTTAGATGATACCCCTCTTTACTTACAAAAGATTCAATTAAAAATTCATTTTCCCGGGGAATAGCAGAAGTCAGTGTTTGAATATTAATTAGAGGTTTTAAAGCCCGAATTTCAGGTACGCGACTATTTTCATGGTTATGGAGGGCATAGATTTGATTTCTGAGGAAGGTACCAAGCTCGCTGGAAAGCGGTAAGCGTCCACCCTGCCAGCTGGGAATTTTACCTTTCTGCTCTTTACTTTTTCTAACCTGAACCGTCATATCTTTTATTCTTACTAAGGACAAAGCTTGGCCGGCGAACCAAAACACCTCTCCAGGTTTCAGGGAAGAAATAAACCATTCTTCAATAGTTCCTAAAAAGCCACCCTTCACATATTTCACCTGTAAAACGGGATCGCTCACAATAGTACCCATTTGCAATCTATGTCTTTTTGCCACTAATCGGTCTGTAACAAGCCAGATACCATCTTGAACCTCCACTTTAGCATATTCGGGATAAGCTTGCAAAGAATTTCCTCCAAAGCGAATAAATAAAAGAGCCCATTGCCATTCTTCCGGTGAGAGAGAAGCGTAAGCGTAGGTTTGTTTAATCTCTTCAAAAAGAAGATCTGGTTTAAATCCAACGCCCAATGCCCTGGTAATCAAATACTGGACCAGCACATCAAAACATCGGATGGGAGGAATCCTTGCTTCCACCTTATTTTCAGCGACGGCTTCCCTTAAAGCGGCGACTTCCAGCATTTCCAACGCATGGGTGGGTAAAAAATAGATTTGACTTAATCCACCAGGTTGATGACCGCTTCTACCAGCGCGCTGTAAAAAACGAGCTATTCCTTTTGGGCTACCTATCTGAATGATGGTATCAACGGGACGAAAATCGACACCGAGATCGAGACTGGAAGTACAAACCACTGCTTTTAAAGTACCCTGATAGAGGGCATTTTCAACCCAATCGCGAATTTCTCTGCTCATTGAGCCGTGGTGCATGGCCAGTTGACCTGCCAGGGAAGGTATAATTTCCAATAAATGCCTGTACCAAATTTCGCATTGAGCCCGTGTATTTGTAAAAATGAGCGTACTGTTACTGGCTAAAATGAGCGGAATCAACTTGTCGGCCATTTTAATACCTAAATGTCCCGCCCAGGGATAAGAAGCCACTTTTTCGGGAATAATAGTGTGAACATCTATTTTTTTTTCAATGTCCGACTTTATCCATTTTCTTTTGTCAGGAACTGTATAAGTACCAAGAAGCACGTCGGTAGCTTCGTTGAGATTGCCTATTGTGGCAGAAATACCCCATATCTGTAATTTTGGAACCAGTGTAGAAAGCAAAGCCAGGGCAAGTTGCATTTGAACGCCCCGCTTAGAGCCTACCATTTCATGCCATTCATCTACAACGATGCCTTTCAGTTGTTTAAAAATTTGAGGATAGGAAGGATTTGTTATCAGCAGATGCAGACTTTCGGGGGTGGTAATAAGAATTTGCGGAAAATTTTTTAGCTGCTGCTTACGAATATTCTGAGCCGTGTCGCCTGTTCTGACGCCAATCTGCCAGTTCAACCCAAGCCCTTCCACTGCACGTTGAGCAGATAACTCAATTTCCTTTGCGAGCGCTCTGATGGGGGTAATCCAGATAAGTTGAAGGCCTTCTGCTGAATTTTTATTACTCTCAGACAATCCTTTTAGAAGAAAAGGAACCAATAAAGCATACGTCTTTCCCGTCCCGGTCGGGGCGGAAAGTAAACCTGAATAACCATTATAGATGGCTTCCCAAGCTTCTAACTGAAATACTTGCGGATGCCAAAATTTCTTTTCAAACCAGTTTAGAGCAGGTTTAGACCAATTTTTTAATATCATTTTTCAATTTCATTCACAACCAATCGGAGCCCCATCGGGCAAAGAAGGAGCGGGCGGTATGGAAAAATCCATTGGATTTTCTTTGAAAATTTTAATTTGATTTAAAATATAATTGATGTGCGACCTCTGTGCAGGCGAATAAGGTAAGTTAGCCAGTAATTTTGTTTCCAATTTCCTGACTTCATCTAAAGCGATGGCAGAAACCTGTTGCATGATATTTTTGTCTCCCGCCATATTTAACAAATGATTTACCATTCTTTTTTGGACAATACGTCCAACTTCTTGTTCGAATGCAGGTAATGAACTCCATTGCGTGGCTTTATTTAAAAGCGTTGAAAATAATTCATTCACAGAAAGTCTTGCGGCATTGCTACGCGCCGATTGTTCGACCATTCGAGCTAAACGTTCGGGAGCCAGTAAAAACTTCAGGGTATGCTCTGCCGAGGCTTCCGCCGCTGCCAGGGGATCGAAAGTATTTCCTGTGTATATTTTAAATAATTCTCTATCTCTCTCATAACCAGGCGGTTGAGGTGGAATGAGCTGGATGATTCTTTCCGGAATGCTTAAAAAAGCTGGCTGAAGCGTATTAAGAAGCGCAGTAAAGGCCTTCCGTTGGACCTCGTCTTCAATCATTTTATTAGTCACCTGACCGTCACCATTACCTGCATAAGAAAAATAAACACCTCCAACCATTTTTGCCACGGCTTCAACCTGATATCTGTGGCTCAAGTAAAGAGGAACCAGCACATTTTCCAAAGAGGCCATAGGTGCTTCCTTAGGAATGGTTTTTTCACCAAACGATTGTAAAGCCTTTTCCCTTACAGAAGAAATTCTTATTAATTCGTCTATGGGAGAAGCCCCATTATCCCACATGTGATTTAGAGGGTGAGCACTGCCAATAGGTCTGGCATCCTGATCTGTTAAATAGTGCAGTCCTTTATCTCTGGTTTCCTGTAATATTTTTAGTAGATTTCCTTGTTCGTCCTGTGAAAACTCGGCGTAACCATATCTGATGGCCATTTTGTCCCATTCCCCAATTCCATTGTCATACACTTTACTGAAGTCCAGTTTCCCTTCTTTTGTCAATTGAAACAAAGGATGAGGATAATCCATAACGGAAGAATTATTATTAATGCTAGCGGCAAAATTATGAGCAACTCCCAGGGTATGCCCTACTTCGTGAGCAGCTAATTGGCGCAAACGAGACAAAGCCATTTCCAGCAAACGGGGATCAGGATTAGAACCATCCTGGTAAGACTCCAGCATACCCTGAGCAATCATGAAGTCCTGACGAACCCGAAGACTCCCTAAGGCAACATGACCCTTTATGATTTCACCCGTTCTGGGATCTGTCACGGAGCTACCATAAGACCAGCCGCGGGTAGAACGGTGTACCCAATTTATTACATTATATCGGACATCCATTGGATCTACATCGGCAGGGAGCACATAAACCTGAAAAGCATTGATAAATCCAGCGGCTTCAAAAGCCTCATTCCACCAACGAGCGCCTTCGAGCAGGGCGGAACGGATAGGTTCCGGCGTACCACTATCCAAATAATATATAATAGGTTCAACCGCTTCACTTTTTTCAGCACCCGGATTTTTCTTTACCAATCGATGCCTGTTAATAAGCCTTTTCATGATTGGAGAGGAAATAGGAGTGGCATAATCCATATAATCTGTGGTGAAATAACCGGCACGTGGATCCGAAATCCTCGGTTTAAAATCATTATCAGGCAACTCGACAAATGAATGATGCATTCTAACGGTAATCGCATCGGGTGAGGGTGTTACCGAACGAATATAGTTGCCAGTAGCTTCCCCTGCAAAAGTAATGATGGCTTCAAATTCTGTATTTTTAGGAAAATTTTTAATCCGTTCAGGATAAAGCATAGAACGGGAGATATCTTCCTTATAAATTCCCTGGTTAGCCCTTTTCAATTTAGCGGCCACACT
>CAMDWC010000243.1 GCA_945878825.1 Haliscomenobacter hydrossis DSM 1100 | reverse complement strand
GCACAGGTTTCGCAATAGGCCTTTTCATTGGGTAGGTCATAGTCGATACTAAATCCTTCATTACTTCCCGACGAACCAATACCGCCGGTGACATACATATTTCTATGAACGACGTCTTCCCAAACTGTTTTCATTGCCTTAAAATATTCTCCATCACCAGTCATAGCGGCAACATCAGCAGCGCCGGTGTATAAATACATGGCCCTAACGGCGTGACCTGTAATTTGGGTTTGTTGTTTTACCGGCAATACATCCTGGGCATAGGCGGTGTCCCTCCAATCGGTCCAGGTATAACCCACGGAATGTTTATGGCCTCTTTCAGAAAGGAGCCAATCTGCCAGATTCAGATATTTCTTATTTCCTGTTGTTTTGTATAACTTCACTAAAGCCAGTTCCAATTCCTGATGACCAGTTACCCAATGTCTTTTTCCAGGACCAAAAAGGGCATCGAAATGGTCTGCAAACTTAATAGCCACATCCAACAATTTCCTTTTCCCTGTGGCATTAAAATAGGCGACGCCAGCTTCAATCAAATGCCCCCCGTTATAATCTTCGTGCATACTCATGTCGGTCCATTTCTTGTCTGGTTCCTTCAATGTGTAAAAAGTATTGATATAACCATCTGATTGCTGGGATGCCGCAATTTTATCGATCCAACCATCGGCTCTTTTTTCAATATCGGGATTAGCTTTTACTTTCAGGGAATAGGCGATCGCCTCCAGGGCTTTAAAAACGTCAGAATCGTCATAAAAAATACCTTCAAAATCTCCTTTGCGCAAGCCCGCCGTAATTTCAAAATTTCTAATACGCGGCGTCTTAAATTCTGTTTGATCCATACAAACGGGAATAGTTATATCTGCTACTTTTTCCATTCGGGGCTTCCAGAATGCGTCTTCAATAGTAACCTTTGAAAAATTGATATTTTCCAACTTCCTGGTAACATTCTGGCCAAAATGAGGGGTATAAAAGGCTATAAAAAGAAAAAAACCAATGATTTTTCGCATAATATTTTATTTAATTCTTAAAGTTGCGAAAAAAAAGGTAAAACCTGTAATTTTCGGGATTCATTTTCCATAGCCGTAAAAGATATCTTGATAGTCTCCTGAGGTAAAAGGTTCGACATAAGCTCCGGCCATTCAATGAGGCAATAATCTCCACTTTCCAAATAGGACAAAATACCCATTTGTAAAGCCTCTTCCAATGATCCTAATCTATACAAATCAAAATGATAAATTTTACCACTTCCTTCATTATTGAGGTAGTTATACTCATTCACGATAGAAAAACTTGGACTACTTACCCAGTCTTTACTACCAAGGGCTTCACAAAACACGCGGGCGAAAGTTGTTTTACCTGTCCCCATTTCCCCTTGAAAAGCGAATATCTTATAATCCTTACATGCATTTAAAATTAATGTTGCCGCCGATGATAATTCACTTAACTGATTTATTTCAATAGACAAAAACACTTCTGATTTATTCATAAGCAATACATAAGAAGAGCTAAAAAATTCTTTCCCACAAATCTAAAAAATAGCATCATTATGTGATAATTAAAGCAAAAAGACTTCACTATTTTTTGTATATTTGCATTTATGGAAAACGAAATTAATCAAGCACATATAGAACAAAAGACGGACTATGGTGCAAGCAATATTCAAGCACTGGAAGGTCTTGAAGCGGTAAGGAAAAGACCTGGAATGTATGTCGGAAGTACTGATACAAAAGGTCTTCACCATCTTGTTTGGGAGGTAATTGATAATTCCATTGACGAGCATCTTGCTGGTCATTGTGACAAAATCGATACCATAATTCACTTAGATAATTCTGTTTCTGTCAAAGATAATGGAAGAGGTATTCCCACAGGAATGCACCAAAAATTGGGAAAATCTGCGTTGGAGGTTGTCATGACCGTATTGCATGCTGGAGGTAAATTTGACAAGGACACTTACAAAGTTTCCGGAGGTTTACACGGTGTCGGCGTTTCTTGCGTTAACGCACTTTCCGATTTATTAGTGGCAAAAGTGGAAAGAGAAGGGAAAATTTTTACCCAATCTTATAGTAAAGGAAAGCCTATTACCGAGGTTCAGATTATTGGCGACTCTGACCGAAATGGAACAACCATTACGTTTAAGCCCGATGCTACGATATTTGAAACCACAGACATCAAAAGTGAGGTTTTAACAGGCAGAATGCGTGAGTTAAGTTTCTTAAATAAGGGACTAACACTTACTCTTTTAGATGAACGAACGGAAAAAACTGAAACTTTTCACTCGGAAGGGGGATTAGTTGAATTCGTTAAATATGCTGATAATAATAAGGTTTTATTAACGGAAAGGCCTATTTATGTTTTAGGAACTAAAGATAATATTGAAGTGGAAGTAGCGCTTCAATATAATAATTCCTATCAGGAAAATATTTACTCCTACGTTAATAATATTCATACCCGCGAAGGTGGTTCCCATGTAAAAGGTTTCCGCTTAGCCCTATCCAGAGTATTAAAACAATACGGTGATGATGGCGGCTTTTTTAAAAAAATAAAAGATGAGGTTTCAGGGGAAGATTTTAGAGAGGGTTTAACGGCCGTCATTTCTGTAAAAGTGCCCGAGCCTCAATTTAAAGGTCAGACTAAAGGCGAATTGGGTAACTCTGAAGTTACTTCCGTCGTTTCTCAATGTGTTGCCGATACTTTGCGTGCCTACCTGGAAGAAAATCCGAGGGAAGCCCGTAAAATTATGGAAAAGGTCACCCTGGCCGCTGCCGCTCGTCACGCCGCCCGACGCGCCAGAGAAATGGTTCAACGAAAAAATGTACTTACAGGTAGTGGTTTACCAGGAAAACTGTCAGACTGTGCTTCTAAAGATCCTCACGACTCTGAGTTATTCCTTGTGGAAGGTGATTCTGCCGGTGGCACTGCAAAACAGGGCCGCGACAGACATACCCAGGCTATTCTTCCCCTAAGAGGTAAAATTCTTAATGTGGAAAAAGCCATGGAACACAGAATCTATGAAAATGAGGAGATTAAAAATATGTTTACCGCTATTGGCGTAAGTATTGAGGAAAATGATCAGGGCGAACGCGTTTTGAATATTACAAAACTTAGATATCACAAAGTAGTTATTATGACCGATGCCGATGTGGATGGTAGCCATATCACTACGCTGATTCTTACTTTCTTCTTCCGTTATATGCGACCTCTTATCGAACAAGGCTATATTTATATCGCAACGCCTCCCCTCTATTTGGTGAAAAAAGGTAAAAATGAACGCTATTGCTGGAATGACGAAGATAGAAAAGCAACTATCCTGGAATTTGGCGGAAGCTCAGAAAGTGATAACTCTGTAAAAACACAGCGCTATAAAGGTTTAGGTGAAATGAACGCGGAGCAGCTTTGGGAAACTACCATGGATCCAACCAGAAGAATTCTGAGAAGGGTGACCATTGAAGATGTTATTGAAACCGATAGAGTCTTCACTATGCTTATGGGTGATGAAGTTCCCCCAAGAAGAGCTTTCATCGAAAGTAATGCTAAATACGCACGCGTTGATGCTTAATATTACTCTTTTCCTGTTCGTTTTTTTGTAACTCTTGCACGGCAAAACACAGGAATTTAGGTAATATAGTATTGTGTGTGCTTTTTATTTTGTCGTCATCATATAAATGCTCGAGCATCTCAAAATATTTATCTTCTCCATAGTGAGAAATGACTATTTCCTTTTTTTCATCCTGTTTCAGATAATGTGCCATTCCCACGGGATCTGCTTCAGGATGAAATTGAGTTCCTATCATTTCTTTTGAAAAGCGAATGCCCATGATGGCTCGTTCTAATGGAATGGTCGGCCGGAATTTTTCAAGACATATTACACTGGCTCCAAACTCATGTAACTTACTTCGATTAGGTTGAACAACCTGATAGTCACGCGAATCAACAACATAAAAAGGTTCTTCAAGCCCTTCAAATAAAGGTTCTTCCAGTCCCATGCCAATTCTGTGTACAGGCATAACTCCAAATGAGGTTGATTTTCTTTTGTTTACCTCCGCTAAGCCCCAGTGCTGGACCATAACCTGGAAGGAATGGCAAATAAAAAATATATACTTCTTTTTTAGTTCTGTTTTATTGTGCTCCAAACAATTGTCAACTAATTTTACATACTTGTCTTCCCAAGGTTCGCCCATTAACCTGGGATCACCTGGTCCGCCTGACGAAATAAAAATATCATATTCGTTTGGGTTCGGAAATTCACCCCTGGCCCTGACATCAAAATAATCTACCTTTTTAACCCAGGAATTACTGGCAGTTAATTCTTCCAACAACTGCTTAATACATCGCATCCCTTCATTTGGGAATTGATTATATAAATCCAAAACAGCAATATGTATAGGATTTTTCATTTCATTTTCATTTAATTCGGGAGAATCCCTTGCCGGATAAAATCAACCCAAGCCAGGTACTCGTTCTCCAATGACTGCATGAGAAACAAAGGTTCCCCAGGTAAGGTTCATGGTATTTGGCTTGAAAGCCTCCGCCCTGCGGATAGCCAGATTTGCAGCAGCCTCAACCACCCATTCAAAATTTTCCTGTCCAACAGAGTTAATATCAGCGTCAGGTGCTGGATTACAAAAATCGATAGCATAAGGAATTCCATCCCGCACTGCAAATTCTACCGTATTGAAATCATACCCCAGGGCAGTATTTAACCTGAGAACATAATCTTCTATGGTGCTTAATAATTTCTTCGCTTCCTCTCCCTTTGCCTGTATAGCAGAGTTGTAACGAGACTCATGTGGATTCAGCGGATTATATGGCATAATCCTTACCTCACTTCCCCCAATAGCATAACACCGAAAATAATCGTCAAACTTTATCTCTTCTTGTAACATCATAACCAGTTGACCTGTCTGATTATGCTTTTGCCACATATCCTCCAGACTATCCACCTGATAAACATTTTTCCACCCGCCACCGTCATGTGGTTTAATATAAGCTGGAAAACCAACCTCGTCAGACATTCCTTGCCAATCCAAAGGCATTTTTAAATTCCTAAACGATTGTGAGGTAGTACCATCCGGATTATCTTTTGAGGGCAGCAACGCGGTTTCTGGTACGGGAACACCTAATGATTTAGCTAAACAATTATTGAAAAATTTTTCATCGGCACTCCACCAGAA
>CAMDWC010000242.1 GCA_945878825.1 Haliscomenobacter hydrossis DSM 1100 | reverse complement strand
GGTTTAACGAGCAGAGGCAATCTCCGGACCCTGTTTCCTTTGAATTTTGACGAAAGACATCGCGTAAATATGAATTTAGATTACCGGTTCGGGGCAGGAAAATTTTACAATGGTCCTAATCTTTTTGGTTCTGATATCCTTGCCAATGCGGGTCTTAGTTTACAGGCCATTGCTGTTTCTGGTCGTCCTTACACGGCAACAATCACCCCTCTTGAATTAGGTGGGGCTCAAACAGCTGGTTCAATTAATGGATCTCGCAAACCATGGAACTATACCATTAATTTGCGAGTGGATAAAGTGGTTCAAGTAAGTAAAGGTTTAAGCATGAATATTTATTGCAGGGTGTCAAATCTGCTCAATCAACAAAATATTTTAAATGTTTATTCTTCCACAGGATCACCAAAGGATGACGGATTTCTTGCTTCCTCGAATGGTCAGGACAAGCTACTAAACATAGTAAATTCAAATAGGGTGGTTGACGCTTATCTGGCGTCTTATCAGTGGGCATTGTTAAATCCTGGGTTATTTAGTTTACCGAGAAGGATTTTTGCCGGTGTGATTATGGATTTTTAAATTGAAATTATGACTAGGATGGTATATAAAAGGTTAATTAGCATCGTTTCTTTTAGCATTTTAATGGGGGTTATTTTATCTCCTATTTTAATGACTGCCAGAAATAATCCTTTGTTAAAAGAAAGAAGAGGCAATACGACAGTAAAACTGCGATTTGCTGAAAATTGCAATAATGCAGTAGCTCAGATTGATCAGGCTATTAACAATGTAAGAGCACGATTAACTACTGGAGGGGATGTTTGGTGGGACAGTAATGACGGTCGTTACATTGTACCGAAAGTGCCTGCTGGTTTGCCCGAGGTTTCTTCTATTTTTGCCGGAGCAGTTTGGTTGGGTGGCGTTGACCCCGCTGGTAATTTAAAAGTGGCTGCTCAGACTTATGGTCGTAGTTCAGGTGATTTTGACTTCTGGCCTGGTCCGCTTAATCCTGAAACAGGAAAAACTAATCAAGCGATTTGTTCCCGTTGGGACCGTTTTTTCTCGGTTAAAGGAGAAAATATCAGAGAGCATATCAGAAAATTTCAACTGGCAGAGAAAAGTGGGGTAGCTTATAATCCCGATGATATTCCCAGAGATATAAAAGGTTGGCCAGCTCGTGGGAATGAATTCTTCTTCGATATTCATAATTTTGAATTACCTAATACCTCGCAAGGCCTTGCTGCATTTTGGGATCAGGATGGAGATGGCTTATATAACCCGGACAGAGGTGATTTTCCAGTCATTGAAATAAGAGGTTGTGTATCAAAACCGCAATTTCCGGACGAAATGATTTTCTGGGTCTATAATGATGCAGGTAATATCCATTCAGAATCTAGAGGTGATCCTATTCAGATGGAAGTTCAGGTGCAAGCCTTTTCTTATGCTACCAATGACGAAATAAATGATATGACTTTTCAACGGTATAAACTCATTAACCGTGCCGTTGAAAGTATTGATTCCATGTTCTTTGCTATGTGGGTCGATGCTGACTTAGGCTGTTTTACAGATGATTATGTCGGAAGTGATATTTCCAGAAGTCTTGGTTATATGTATAATGAAGATGCTTTAGATGGTCAAACGGGTTGTGCCTGCCCTCAAGGGGTCAATACCTATTGCGATGAAGTGCCTATTTTGGGGGTGGATTATTTTAGAGGGCCTTTAGACGAGAATGGGGAAGAAATTGGTATGTCTTCTTTTACTTATTATAATAATGGAGGCGTTGGAAGTCCGGCACCTGGTACCACAGACCCTGCTACCGCTCAAGAGTACTTTAACTATTTATCTGGTTCCTGGCGTGATGGTAGTCCTTTCACTTTCGGTGATGATGCCTATCAAGATGGTGCTAAGGTAAAATACGCTTTTTCTGATGCACCAAATAATTCGAGGGGCTGGTCAATGTGTACCTCAAATCTTCCTTTTGGTGATCGTCGTACCATACAAGCCTCAGGGCCTTTTCGATTAGATCCGGGAGCTGTAAATGAGCTAATTATCGGGGTAGTTTGGGTAGCAGATCAAACGTATCCCTGCCCGGATATCTCAAAATTACTCGAAGCGGATGATATCGCTCAGGCATTATTTGATAATTGTTTTGAATTAACGGACGGACCTGATGCCCCGGATATCGACTTTATTGAACTCGATAGGGAAATTATTGCGGTATTTACAAATGATAGTATTACTTCTAATAATGCTTTTGAGGGTTATGCTCAGCGTGGTTTGCAAATTCCAGCTGGTGCAAAAGATAGTTTATATACTTTTGAAGGGTACAAATTGTATCAATTATCCAATTCTTCAGTAACGGTTGCAGATTTAGAAAATCCTGATAAATCACGTCTGATTTATCAAGTAGATTTAAAAAATAACATAAATAGAATTTTCAATTGGAAAACTATTGATAATCCGACAGGCGAGGAGTACTATGTTCCCGAGTTAAAGGTTGAAGGTGGGAATAATGGTATTCAACATACTTTTAAGATTAAGGAAGATCAATTTTCAGAAGGCGATCGCAGATTAATTAATCATAAGAAATATTATTTTGTCGCAGTTGCCTACGCTCATAATAATTATAGATTTTTTGATCCCAAAGCAGTTTTGGGGCAAAGAAAGCCATATTTGGAGGGTAGAAGAAACATTGGGGATGGTAGGAATCCATTTTATACGGTTTTACCTCACCCGACCACAGATAAAATATTAAATGCCAAATATGGTGAAGGAACGGTTATTACCCGTGTTTCAGGAGCTGGAACAGGGGATAATTTTCTTGATATTTCTGATGCGACTAGGTCTGCGATATTGGGTACTTCTTTCTCAGGACAGATAACTTATCTTCCTGGAAGAGCGCCCATTCAAGTGAAAATTTTTAATCCGTTGGAAGTAAAGGATGGGCAGTTTGAACTCAAGTTTAAGGACAATAATCCTGCTAATGGGGTATTAGAATCTCCTGTTACCTGGGAGTTAAAAAATCTGAGAGATCCGAATAGTCCGGTTATCAGATCTGAAAGGCCTATTGAGCAGCTGAACGAACAAATCATCAGAGCGTTTGGTTTCTCTATCGTAATAGGTCAGGTTTCAGAACCGGGGAGTTTAAAAGATGCCAAAAATGGGGCTATTGGTATTGAAGTTACTTACAAAGATAAAAATGGCGCACAATGGTTAGGATTTATCAATGACGGATTTAGTGCTGGTCCAACGAACTTTGACGCAACCGTTTTCGATTATATTTCAACGGGTGACGGGCAAGTTGATGCGGTGTTAGATCCAACGCAGGCTTTCTCAAAAATGGGTACCGGTCAATTTACCCCCTATTTACTTGCCGATTGGAGAGTTAAGGGGGAGAGAGATCCTGCCTATATTTCACCTGCTATTTCTGATAATAGCGCTAGTTCCATTCTTAGAACTCGAATGAAGTTAGCAGATTTGAATAATGTGGATATTGTTTTCACCAGAGATAAGAGTCTATGGAGTAAGTGTGTTGTTATTGAGTCAGCTAACAGATTTTATCGTACCCAAGGGTTTAATACAGAGGGAAATCGCAGGCATTTCGACTTAAGAGCCAGACCTGGGGTAACAAAAGATGATGCAAATAGTGATGGTTTACCTGACCCAAATACAGCTGATTTAACAGAAGGATTTGGATGGTTCCCAGGCTATGCCATTGACGTGGAAACGGGTAGACGATTAAATATTTTCTTTGGGGAAAATTCTGTTTATAATGGTACCGTATTGGAAAACTATAAGTTGGGTGCCGATATGATGTTTAACCCTGATAATCTGGTTCGTTTAGCCGGGGTAAGTAACGGAAATCTTGGATTTTATCCTGTTGGCGGCCAACACTTTGTGTACGTTACGAAGCAAACGTATGATGAGTGCAAGGCTATTAGAAATTCATTGAGAAATGCAGCACCTGTCGCTAAGATTCTTGCCTTGCAGGAGATTACCTGGTCGGGTTTAATTTTCAATCAATCTACAACCCCATTTCTTTCTTATAAAGATGGCTTGATTCCAAATGACGCGGTAGTAAAAATTCGGGTGAATAACCCTTACTCGTTGGCAGGAAATGAAAATATGGGACACCCTGTTTATCGCTTTCAATTTGATAAAAAAGAAGCAGAAAAGCGGGATGCGAGTAATTACAATGCTGCTTTAGATGCAATAAACGTAGTTCCTAATCCTTATTACGGTTTCTCAGATTATGAGGTTTCCCAATTTACTACGACCATTAAGTTTACTAATCTGCCCGCTAATTGTACGGTTACTATTTATTCTTTGGATGGTAAATTTATCAGGCAATACAAACGAGATGAGGTAGGAGCGGTTCCACGAGGCAACAACAGAGCCATTACGAATAATCAAATTACGCCAGATTTGGAATGGGATCTAAGAAATAACCGGGGAATTCCAGTCGCAAGTGGTGTTTATTTGATGAATATTGATGCGGGCGAATTGGGGTCTAAAACGATAAAGTGGTTTGGTATAAACAGAAAATTTGATCCTTCCGGATTGTAAACAATGAATAATTTAACGAAATGAGGATTAAGATTTTTTTTATTATTGGTAGTTTAATTTTTCTTTCCCATCCTTTTTTAAAGGCTGGGAATCCCGACAGACAGGGTGAGGCTGGAGCTTATGAGCTACTATTGAATCCCTGGGCAAGAAGTTCTGGTTTATTTCATATTAATACAGCTTCAGTCAGAGGGGTTGAAGCAATGAGAATTAATATTGCTGGTTTACCGCGTATAAATAGTCTGGAAATCAATCTTTCGGGTGCTAATTACTTACAAGGTACAGGCATTCGAATGAATGCTTTTGGAATATCCCGTAAGTTGAAAAATGGTGCTGCGTTAGGTCTTAGTCTAACATCGCTGAATTTTGGTGAAAATAAAGTAACGACAGAAGACCAGCCAGAGGGAACAGGGGCAAATTTTTCTCCTAATTTCTTTAATATAGCGTTGGGCTATGCATATACTTTTGAAAATAAGGTATCTGTTGGTATTTTGATGAGAGGTATTTCGGAATCTCTTTCTAATGTAAGTGCCTTTGGCTTAGCTATAGACGCGGGTGTTCAGTATGTAACAGGTGATAAAGAAGAATTCAAATTTGGAATTAGTTTGAGTAATGTTGGTTCAAG
>CAMDWC010000241.1 GCA_945878825.1 Haliscomenobacter hydrossis DSM 1100 | reverse complement strand
CAACAATCTGTTTCTTTGGCAAGAATTAATGCCCTGTTTTATCCGCTAATGATCTTATTAATTGGCATTAGTACCTTGATTACGGTCTATGCAGGTGGTACCTTAGTTGTTAATGGAAGTATTTCTACTGGCAACATTGCAGAATTTGTCATTTATGTAAATATGTTAACCTGGCCGGTAACATCAATTGGCTGGATTGCCTCGATTATTCAGCAAGCGTCTGCAAGCCAAAAAAGGATTAACGAGTTTATGCAGACAAAGCCTTCTATTCTTTCGGGAAATATGGAAGATTTTAAACTCAACGGTGAAATTGTCTTTAATAATGTGGGCTTGACCTATCCAGATACTGGCATTTGTGCTTTAAAAAATATACAACTCCATATTAAAGCGGGAGAAAAAATAGCCATTATAGGTAAAACCGGTTCGGGAAAATCTTCCTTTGCGGAGCTAATGCTTAGAATGAATGATGTATCTGAAGGGGATATTTTATTTGATGGGGTGCCTGTTAAAAATTTGAATCTTGGCAGGTTGCGCGAACAAATTGGATATGTTCCGCAGGATGTTTTTCTTTTTTCAGATAGTTTAAAGCAAAATATTACTTTTGGTAAGCCTCATGCTTCTAATGCTGAAATAGAAAAGGCTATTTTTGATGCTTCTCTCACTGATGAAATTAAAACTTTCCCTGACGGGTTAAATACTATGTTGGGCGAAAGGGGAATTACTTTGAGTGGTGGTCAAAAACAAAGGGTTTCGATTGCCCGTGCATTGTTGAAAAATCCTGAAATTCTTATTTTAGATGATTGTTTGTCTGCGGTGGATAGCCATACTGAAAATAAAATTCTAAATTATTTTCAGTCTTCGTTAAAGGATAAAACGGCTATTATTATTTCGCATAGAATTTATGTCAATTTGCATTTTGATAAGATTTTGGTTTTTCAAGATGGAGAGGTTGTTCACGCGGGTACCCATGAGGAGTTATTGAAGATAAGTCCTTATTATTTAGATCTATACGAAAGACAATTATCTGATGAGAGGATGGATTAGGGGGGGGATGTGCTAACAGGGATGTGCGAGCGGGAATGTGCTAACAGGGACGAATTTTTAACGCGGGGTTTGCAGTGTTCTGCGCAGGGGCGAGCGGGAAAAAGGCAAGGAGATTTGCTTGGATATCGTCTTTGGAAATAAACGCATTAATATATAGGAATATGAAAAGGCTCACATCCAAATGAAAATTAAAATGTTAACTTTTTGATATTTTTTATTATTCTTTTTATCGTGCAAATATGTTATGATTAATTTATAATTTTTTATTTATATTTACAATCATTTGCATAAACAGTATTTATGAATTATTCTTTAAATCAATTGCAAATATTTCTCAAAGTAGTGCAAACACAGAGCGTGACAAAAGCGGCTGAAGAATTAAATCTTACCCAACCTGCTGTTTCCATACAGCTTAGAAACTTTCAAGAACAGTTTGATATTCCTTTAACTGAGGTTATTGGAAGAAGGATTTACATAACAGCCTTTGGGCGTGAAGTTGCTGAGTCGGTTGAAAATATTTTAGAGCAAGTACAGGCTATCAATTTTAAAACCATGGCCTACAGGGGGCAATTATCCGGGCGATTAACTATTTCAACGGTTTCAACTGGTAAATATATTTTACCTTATTTTTTATCTTCCTTTTTAACAATGCATCCTGGTATTGAACTAATGATGGATGTTACCAATAAAAATAAAGTAGTTGATAATTTGAATTCTAATGAAGTTGACTTTGCCTTGGTCTCTGAATTGCCAAAAACCATACAGACGGAACAATTGGATATACTTCAGAATAAGTTATTTTTTGTTGGAAAGACCAAAATTCACCTTGAAAAGGAGCAATCTTTGAAAGATTTCTTTAAAAATTTACCTTTAATTTATAGAGAGCAAGGATCTGGAACCAGAAAAATTATGGAAAATTTTATTGAAGGAAATGATATTAGAGTAACAAAAAAAATGGAGCTGACGTCAAATGAAGCCATAAAACAGGCCATTCTTGCAGGGTTTGGTTATTCCATTATGCCATTAATTGGTTTAAAAAGGGAGTTATTAAATAACGAGCTACATATCATTCCATTACCTGGTTTGCCTATTATTTCAACCTGGCAATTAATATGGCTTAAAAGGAAGAAACATGGCCCCATTTCACTTTCACTCATTAAACATATAGAAAAAGAAAAGGAAAAGATAGTGAATGAGGTATTTTCCTTGCATGAAAACTATTGAAAAAGGGCTCAATCGAAATTGAAGCCCTTTTAACTAAAGAAACATTAATTTGTCAGCCAAAAAATTTAAATTTTTACTGGGAGTAATTTATTTATTTAACGGTCATAACGCCATTCATCAATCTCCAATGCCCGGGAAAAGTACATATATAAGGATAATCCCCTGGTTTCAAAGGTGCTGTAAATCTTAATCTAACCGTTTGATCTGGATTAACCAGAGCGGTTGCAAAAAGAATTTCCGGCATTTCAGGCACATAATTATTGGTAGCGCCATTTGGATCGGTAATCATCTTATCAGCTGCCTTTCCTATTTTTTCCAACGATTTAGGTTTACCTATGACCAAATTATGTTGCATTGCATCAGGATTTTCGAATACGATCTCCACCGTTTTACCAGCAGAAACGGTAAAGGATTTCAGGTCATATTGCATCATTTCCCGTAGGGCTTTAATTTTAACAATCTGCACATTTGGATCATTCATCTCATCTTTTTTCAATATATCCCAAGCTTGCATTAGTCTTGTCAACCGGTCTTTATTTACTCCTGAAACAGAGGAAAGCAACTCATTTAAAAAAGGAATTGACTCCTTTGGAATCCCCGTTTTTTTCCTATAATTCCATCCTTCACTAACAGCTTTCAGTATGGCATCAAACCCATTGGCATCTAATTTTTTTGCTTTCTGCAAATAAGCAATCACGGTATTTACATCGGCTAAAGATGCATGAGATTTCACACTTTTTGCCAAAACAAACTGAGGCATCGTCTGTGCCAGAACGAAAGAAACCTTTTTAGTTAGGGCATTATTATTTTCCAGACTTTCCGATATTGAATTATCCTTATCGACACTTACAGAAATATTATAATCACCAGCAAATTCTCCGGCAAATGAAATATTGCCAGACCATGGACCGTTTGTATTTTTAGTAATGGTAACCGTTTCTCCTGGTTTTACTCCTTCAGCATGCACCTGGCTCACCAAATCTATTACTTGTCCCATTCCTGAAAAACGAATATTAAGGGGTAAAACTACTCCTTTGGGCACGGCAACATCCCCTTGATTTGTCACTTCGATAGAAACGTTAATCCTGTCCCTTGGCGCAGGATTAGCAGGTTCAAATTTGATATTACTAATAATTAAATCGGGTTTATTCTGATTTGATACCGCTGTTTTTTTAGCATCTACCGGCTTATCCATAGTAGCTGCGTGATGATGCGCTGAATGTTCAGGTGTCTTTTCAGCCGTTTTTTTAGCAGATAATGTGACCTGATCGTCAAAAATCTTATGGAGTAAATCTACATTTTTTCCAATAATACAGGCATAAGCATCGGGAATCCAACGATCGTCGATGTCCTTAGAATTTTCCAATGCATTGAGAACAAACGATTTAGATTTTTCATCTAACGGCATTTTACTTAAAGCCAATAACGTGTTCAGGACTACGAGCGGTTCCTTATCTTCCATTAATTTATTATCTATAAGATAATTCGCCATTTCACTGGTAGCGGGAATCATTTGTAAAATGGTTTTTCGAACCCCATGGCAAGGATGTTTCAATGCTTTAAGTAAGGCATCCATAACATTTCCCTCTATGGCATTTAGTCCATGCAACACCCAAAGAGCATGAATAGCTGGGGCATTAATACCAATTTCATCTACTGAAAAATCATTAACCAAGGCCAATAAATCAGGAACAATATCCTTATTATTTCTCTCTACCAATAAACGCTGGGCATGGCTGCGCCAAAACATATTTGTATTTTTCAATGCCTGCACCAACTCTTTTGGATTATCAATAGAAAGCGCAAGAGGCGAATAAGCAGGGGCAGCATTGTGTTGCACACGGTAAATACGACCGTGGGTATAATCCCTTAATTCGGTTTCGTACGCATTTCCCTGACCCATAATGAATCCATCAGGTTTTGGATTATGCTGAATGATGAAGCTATACCAATCTGCGACCCAAACGGCACCATCGGGACCCACCTCAGCAAAAACGGGTGAAAACCATTCATCGGCACCTGCCATCAGATTAAATCCTTCCGTATCATTATAATTAGTTCCTTTTTTTGTTAAAATATTCTGGTGTAAAACGTGCCCGGTAGGTTCTGCTACGAAGGCAATATTATTCCAGTATTTTTTGGGAAATGCACGGGCTGTGTAAACATTATGACCTGCAGCGGCAGTGTATCCGCCAAATACATCCACTTGCCTTACTTTTGGTGTAATGGTTTTCATATCCTTATGCGTATCTGTACTTCTACTTCCATTATCTACCCCATAAGCAGACGGATAAAAATGATTTGGAATAGCCATATACCAACCATGAGCGTTATTTGCTGTTGATCCGAAAACATCTCCTGTTTCATTGAAACCCAGGCCCCAGGTATTATTGGACGTATTGGTCATAAATTCAAGTTTACTTCCATCTGGTTTAAAGCGGAAAAATCCTTGAGCAAAGCGGATAGTATCCTTACTTTCACCAACTACCCCTTTAAAGCCTGAATATCCTATTGAACCCCAAAGCCAGTTATCGAAACCATAATGAAGATTAGAAGGACCTGCATGGGTGTCAAAGGTTCCAAAACCTGTAAACAACACTTTTTTAACATCTGCTATATTATCACCGTCGGTATCTTTTAGAAAAATCATATCAGGCGCCTGACAAACGACCATGCCACCATTGCTAAAAACCATACCCGTTGGAATACTTAATCCATCGGCGAAACGGGTAAATTTATCTGCTTTTCCGTCTTTATTAGTGTCTTCACAAATCAGTATATAATCGCTTCCCCCGGCATCCTTTCTTTCATTGGGATAATCTTTGGTTATGAGAACGAACATCCTCCCCTTTTCATCCCAGGAAAAAGCGATAGGATGCACTACATCAGGTTCAGCGGCAAAAAGTTCCATATTAAAATCCGTTGGCACCTGAATAT
>CAMDWC010000240.1 GCA_945878825.1 Haliscomenobacter hydrossis DSM 1100 | reverse complement strand
AAATAAAGTACATGGGTTAAGACTATTTTTCAAAACAGATAAATCAAATGCAGTATCAAATATTTCTTGTATAATGGCACCTAATAATGCCCTCACTCTTGGAGGATAAAATAATGCTAGATTAATCAAAGTTTGAATATCTGTTTTTTCGAAATTTGACAATTTACCAACTAATATTTTAATGGCTTGGATGATAGATGTATCGGAAATAATTCTAATATCCTTTAATGCATCCAGAATACCCAATAATTGATAATTATCCTCCGTAATTTCTGTATAGGCCTTTACTGTACTTGTTTTTAGCCACCCTTTTTCAATTTTTCGCCTACTTCGGTTAGTAGCTATTTTTGTCCTGAAATAATTTTGATTTGTTAAATTTAACTGGTTATATAATTCACCCCCGGTAATATAACCGGTACGTTTTCCATTTAGGTATAAAAATCTTTTCAATAACACATCATAATTCGGACCTAAGGGACCCATTATGGTTATTTTAGGTTTATAAAATACACCTTTAGAAATTTTCTTTATCGTTCCCTTATTTTTAAGTCTTTCTATAGCTTTAGTAGCTGCGATGATATCTGTTTTCTCAATACCTAAATCATCATAACCAAAAGGCTGACTTTCAGGAATGCAATCAATTGCTTTTCGAACTTGCTCTGCTACTTTCATATTGCAAAAATAAACTTATTTGATCCTTTTGTCAAGTTTTTAATGTATTAAACATGACATATAAAATTTCCTTTTTTACTTCAATTCAAAAACAGCCTCCAAGGCACCCGATCCATTTCCAAACAACCGACGCTACCCCACTTAGGTAACTTTCTGATTTTTAATGAAATAGTCAAAAATAGCCGGAGAAATTCGTTTAA
Source organism: Haliscomenobacter hydrossis DSM 1100 (assembly GCA_945878825.1). GTDB lineage: Bacteria > Bacteroidota > Bacteroidia > Chitinophagales > Saprospiraceae > BJGN01. Next base: position 4,337 of record CAMDWC010000240.1, on the reverse strand, counting down.
TAATCATAGCCGCTCTTTCTTTAAAACCGCCAATATATACGTTTCCTTTTCTGCGATAAATGGCGTCGAGCGCCTGTACGGCAAATTTTTCAGGAGATAATCCCAGATTATTCTGACTTGATTTTACTAATTCCGGGGAAGTTCCCAATGAGTTTTTTGTGATATTTGTCGCAATAAATCCTGGCATGATGTTGCAAACATTAACACCCTCATCGGCGAGTTCCAGTCTTAAAGACTCAAAATAACCCACCAGACCATGTTTTGCGGCAGCATACGAAGTTCTGTATTTAGTATTTATTTTACCCATAACGCTACTAATCACCACTATCTGTCCCTTTTGGAGCAATAATTGGGGTAAGGCAGCTTTCGTAAGGGCAATGGTACCTATTAAATCGGTCTCAAGTAATCGCAATTCCTCTGAAAATGGGGTATCTACGGCAAAACTTCGCTGACTAATTCCCCCATTATTTATTAAAATATCGATTTTACCAAAAGCATTTATTGCTTTTTTTGTAAGCTCTTCAAAGGTATTATATTCGCGTAAATCTAATGGGATGATAACTGATGATGCTTCTTTATTTAGAAACGATTGTTGTACTCTTTCTAAGGCTGTAACATTCCGGGAAGACAAAATTAGTTGGGCGCCTTGTTCGTTAAATAATTTTGCCATAGCTTCTCCCAATCCAGAGGAAGCGCCCGTTATCCAAACAATTTTGTTTCTAAAATTCATGTTTTTACGTAATTAGTATTTTGTTAAATAAATATAGCTATTTTCAACCCATTAAATAAATATTTACCTATGTTACGACGCAAATTTGTATTATCTGCCATCAAAGCAAGTCCCTTTTTTTTATTCCAATCCTCTTTGACAAGTGCTTGTTCCCTGTTGGAAACGGAAACTCCGGTGCTTACCGATAAAAAAATAATTGTCATCGGTGCAGGTATCGCTGGTCTGGCTGCTGCGAAAAAACTAAAAGAGAATGGTTTTTCTGTTTTAGTGCTGGAGTCACAGGAGAAAATAGGCGGACGATTAAGGACTGACCGATCTATTGGTATTGCTTTTGATGAAGGTGCCAGCTGGATACATGGCCCAAAAGGAGGTAATCCAATTACCGCTCTTGCCGCACAAGCAGGTGCCAATACCTATTTGACGGACGATGAAAGTCTTAGAATTTATGACCAAAGCGGTAAAGAATATAACACTGATTTGTTGGACACTGAATATGATTTATTTGAAGACGCATTAACAGCTGTAAGAAAAGCAGGATCTGAAAATCAATCCTTTGAAGCTGTTTTTAACTCCTTATATCCCGCAAAAGGAAAGGAAAGATTATGGAAATATATGCTTTCTGCTTATCTGGAATTTGATACGGGCGGGGATATCTCAAATTTATCATCCAAGTATTTTTATGACGATGAGGAATTTTCAGGTGCAGATGTGATTATTACCAACGGGTATGACAAGGTAGCTGAGTTCCTGGGAAAGGGATTAGATATAAAACTAAATTCCCGCGTTACAGAAATCAATTATGGGGCTGCAAAACCCTTCGTTAAAGCCAATGGAACTACTTTTGAAGCCGATTATATACTGGTTACGGTACCTTTAGGTGTTCTAAAAAATAAATCGATTGCTTTTTCCCCTGCATTACCCAGTGAAAAAACTAAAGCTATTGAAAATACCCAAATGGGGAATGTTAATAAGTTCCTTCTGGTATGGAAATCTTCCTTTTGGGATGCAAACACCCAATATATAGGTTATACGCCCGAGACAAAAGGTAAATTCAACTACTTCATGAATGTGAATAAATTCTTGCCTTCTTCCAATGCTTTAATGACTTTTGCCTTTGGTAAATACGCCTCCCAAACAGAATCTATGTCTGACGCACAGATTACCACTGAAATAATGAGCCATTTAAAATCTATTTATGGAAATAATATTAGCACCCCCATTCAATTTTTAAGAACGAAATGGGGAACAAATATTAACTCTTTCGGCTCTTATTCTTTTGCAACTAACGGAGCAGGTGCACTCAATTTCGATACGCTTTCAAATGCAGTAAGTAATAAATTATTTTTTGCAGGTGAGCATACAGAAAGTGACTATCGTGGAACCGTACACGGAGCCTATCTAAGCGGCATAAGGGAAGCGGACAAAATTATAGACCTGTAAAAAACAAATATCCGTTTAAAATCATGAAAAAGAACGCAGGGATTATTTGTACTAAATCATCCCTGATTTTTAACCGAGTTATTACTCCCAGTAACATGAGGAGTGATAACCCACCGGCAGACAACAGAAATATGGGTTTTGCGAAGTAGCCTACAAATAAACCTATCGCTCCTAAAATTTCCAGGGTAGCTACTAAGGTCCCGAACTTCGCTAATCCAAAACGGCTAAATTCCAATTTCATCTTGTTAGACATGAAATAGGTAATACCGTAGGAAAGAAAAGAAAGACCACTTAGTGCTACCAAAAAGTTAAATAAACTCAATGATTAAGCATTTTGGTAAATAAGATAAATACATAAGGTCAAAAGAAATAAAGAGGGAACATGTTTTTGCCACGGATTTTTGACCTTAAAATGAAAATATTGGGCAACAATCATTAGAAAACCCATTGCTGCAGCTGAAAGAACAACGTATTCTTCATGCCAGATGCTCACTACCAACAAAGTAGCCAATACGATTTTTGATGTGCCAACTATGGTTCTCATCAAATCACTTAATTCATACTGTTTGAATTCCTTGACGATATTATCGAACCTGAATACCCAAACAATTAGAATGGATAATGCGATGACTAATTTTACAATGGTTTCTAAGGTTAACATATTTACTGTTTTTGAATGAGCTGTGATTGAAATTCATTTGAACCAATTATTTGGACTCGCAGTAAATAAGTACCAGAACTTAAATTTTTAGAAGCAATACGTTTTACTGTTTCGTATCCGGAATATAATTCCCTCAACCATTGCTTTCCCTGTAAATCAAATAACGAAAGTTCAACGTTTGAATGCTTGGGAATGTTTAAAAATTCCAATGAAATATCTTCCCGAAAAGGATTTTCCAATACCCTGAAAAGATTGGCAGGAAGGTGAATTTCCTTATTTGGTGTGGTACTATTTGAAATATATGGATCTGTTTGAGCTTTCCACTCATTCCAGTTAGAAATGCCATCTTTATCGGGGTCATCTGCCCCAATAAATGTAGTAGTAAGCAGCTCTTTAAATTCCCAAATATCTGGCAGACTATCCTTGTCCAAATCTTCTGCTGTTCCCGTAAATGTAATGTAACTCTTGTTAAGCGAAGGCATACGGGTATTTACCTTTTTCAGATAATCCCTGAGTTTGATAGTCAATTCTCTTGCTTTTGTGGGATATAAATAAGATAAATCAGTCGTTTCTCCAATATCTTTCTTTAAATCGAACAGTTGAATTTTATCCGCCTCATAATCGACCAGTAATTTATAATCCTTATCAATCCAGGCCGATTGAGGAAAAGTATTAGGATTAAAATGCGGACAATGAAGCACCAGGTCTTGTTGATTTCGATTAAAAGGCAAATTTAACTGTGGTTTTAAGAGTGGTAGCAAACTAATTCCATCCAACAAAGGAGGCAAAATAGCACTGCCATTGGTGGCTAATGACGCGATAGTAGGAAAAAGGTCATAAGCAATAACAGGTTGCGTTTGATAGGTATTTGCAGGAATACCCGGTCCTGAAATGAAAAAAGGCACTCTAATACCCCCTTCCTGTGTAGAAGATTTTCCACCTTTCAAGGGACTATTATTCCCTCCGGCGCCATTGTCGCCAATATAAATTATATAAGTATTTTCTGTAATATTTAATTCCTTTACTTTATTTAACAAGGTATTTATTCCCGCATCTAAATCCTGAAGCATTGCTCCATAAGAAGGATCTTTATGTCTCTTACCCAACGGATGTTTCAATAGATCTTTCCATTCGTCCACCGATTTTTGTGTAGCTTCAAAAGGGCTCCTTGGCGCATGATGTGACAATTGAACGTAAAAAGGCTTTGCTTGTTTTACGGCATCGCTCATAAAAGCAACAGCAGAATCGGTTATACTAAAAATATTTCTCGGATCTGTTTGAACTAAGCCGTCGTGGTTGCCATCTTCGTTCCCCGTTTCCCCATCGCCCCTGTCAAAACCATGAAAAGCAGGCCCTTTTCCTTGAATATGCCATTTTCCATAATGTGCAGTCGTGTAGTTGAGACCTTGTTTTTTAAGCCATTCTGCAATAGTCGTCAAAGAATCAGGAATCACTAATTCCGTTTTAGCCTCCAAAACTCTGGTTCCAGCTTCTTGCGTGTTATCG
>CAMDWC010000239.1 GCA_945878825.1 Haliscomenobacter hydrossis DSM 1100 | reverse complement strand
TCTGGAAAAAGTACCATCAAAGAAATATTTCCCGATTTTAGTATGTTCGTTTATGGGGGGGTAAACTACGAACCATATAGAGCAAAACTAGAAGAACTTGTTGGTGGTCAGGTAGATAGCGTTGAAATATATCCGGCGTCAGAAGGTTTTCTGGCTTTTCAAGATATGCCGGGCGAGCGAGGAATGTTTTTAAATGTAGCATCGGGATTGTTTTTTGAGTTTATTCCTGTAAATGAATTGGGAAATGAAAATCCAACCCGATTAAGGTTACATGATGTGCAGTGCGGCGTCAATTATTTACTTATTTTAAATACTAATGCAGGTCTTTGGGGGTATAATATTGGCGACACTGTCGAGTTTGTTTCTACAAATCCTTACAGAATTATTGTAACGGGTAGAGTGAAGCACTATATTTCAGCCTTCGGTGAACATGTCATAGGAAAAGAGGTAGATGAAGCCATGCAGTTAACCTGCCAGGCACTGGGTGCCAGAGTCGTTGAATTTACCGTAGCTCCCCAGGTTACACCTGTAGAAGGAGGGTTGCCTTATCATGAGTGGTGGGTTGAGTTTGATGAAATACCCGCTGACTTAGACAGGTTTGCCCAGTTTTTAGATCGGGAAATGGTTAAGCAAAATATTTATTACGATGATCTTATTGAAGGGTCTGTTTTAAAACCTTTAGTTATTCGGGTATTGAAAAGAGATAGTTTTAGAGCTTACATGAAGGCTCAGGGAAAGCTCGGAGGCCAAAATAAAGTACCACGATTATCAAACGATAGAAAAATAGTATCAGCATTAGAAGATATGAAGTTGACATTACCATAAAAAAGTGTACTTTTGCCTTCATAATCTAAAAAAACCAACTAAAATGGGAAAAGGCGATAAACGTACTAAAAAAGGAAAAATTTTCCAGGGTTCTTTTGGTAATTCAAGACCTGGTAAAAGAGCTAAAAAAGTGGTAGAAGTACCCGCTGCTTAATGTAGTCTTTTTTCCTTCAATAGATATTCGGTCAGGCATTCTATATACCTGACCGGATTTATTGTTTTAAATTTTTCTCTCCTATCTTATTTTTACTTTCCTAATAATTCAGTATATTTCACAGAAACAAGAACGATAAGTTCTTTTTAATGTATTTTATGCGTGTATTACATATTAGTGCAGAATGTTATCCTGCTGCAAAATCAGGAGGATTAGGAGATGTGGCAGGTGCCTTACCAAAATATTTGACCTCTGCCGGTTGGGAATCTGCCGTAGTAATTCCTAAATATGGATTACCCTGGACAAAAAAGCACCACTTCAAACTACTTCATGTAGGTGCCTATTTTTTAAATGATAAATATCACCCTTATACTATAGAGGAACCTTTACAAACTGGGCTGGATTTTCCCCTTTATGTGGTAAATTTACCTGGATTATTTGATCGCCCGGGTATTTACGGTGATGCAGAAAAAGGTTGGTACACGGATAATACAGAACGATTCACCTCTTTTCAAATAGCTATTTTAGATTGGGTTAAGAATATGGAGGTGAAACCCGAAATTCTTCATTGCCATGATTATCACGCAGGTTTAATCCCTTTTTTAATAAAACATACTAAAATATTTGAGGTTTTAAAGAAGATTCCAACGGTTTTTACCATTCATAATGCTGAATATGCCGGCGCCTTTCCCTGGTTGAAAAAAGACTTATTACCTGAGTTTTCTGTCGAGGTAAATGGTTTGTTAGATTGGTCTGATCAAATTAATCCTTTGGCTTCTGCAGTGAAAAATGCGTGGGCTATTACGACCGTTTCTCCTGGCTATTTATTGGAACTGCAACAATTTTCCTCTGGTTTGGAATGGCTGTTCAGCAATGAGAAAGGAAAATGCAGAGGTATTTTAAATGGCATAGATCATGATGTATGGGATCCTAAAACCGATACTTATCTGAACGCTCATTTACCAGATAAGGTAGTGTATGAATTAAAAGATATAGAAGATTTTAAGTTAAATCAGAAAAAACAACTGGTAAGCCAATTGGGACTTAATCAAAATATACCCTGGATTACCTTTATTGGCAGGTTAGTACGCGAGAAAGGAGCTGATATCTTACCCGACCTTATAAATACCGTGTTAGAAAGTGGAACGGGTATAGGATTTATTATTTTAGGTTCTGGAGAACCTTACCTCCATGATTTATTGCGCAGTTTGAGTTATAAATATCCAGGCAAACTGCATGTACGTATTGGGTACGATGAAGCGCTGGCTCATCAGCTTTACGCAGCATCCGATTTTATTTTAATGCCTTCCAGGGTTGAACCCTGCGGGTTAAATCAATTGTACGCGCTACGATATGGCACCATACCAATAGTTAGGGCTGTAGGTGGATTAAAAGATTCTATTATGCCGTGGAAAGAGAAAAATGGAAATGGTATTCTCTTTGAAGCATTTTCTGTTGATGCTGCAAAGAAGGCTATTGATGAAGCATTTGAACTATTTAATGATCGAAAAAAATTCGAAGATGTCAGGAAATTTATTTTTGGGATAGATTTTTCATGGCAAAAATCGGCTTCGGAATATGTAACATTATATAACGAACTCACTTAAAAAATGTAATAAATGATAAAGATGATTTGCCTCATATTAGGAGGTGGTGCTGGCAGCAGATTAGCTCCACTGACAAGCCATAGATCAAAACCTGCCGTACCTATTGCAGGGAAATACCGATTAATTGATATTCCCATTTCTAATTGTTTGAATTCCGGGGTGAAGAGAATGTTTGTAGTCACACAATATAATTCTGCTTCATTAAATCAGCATATTAAAAATACTTATCATTTTGATGTATTCTCTCATGGTTTCGTTGATATTTTAGCTGCAGAGCAAACCCCCAATAGTGATCAGTGGTTTCAAGGAACGGCCGATGCCGTCAGACAATCTATGCATCATTTGAAAAATCACGACTATGACTATATCCTAATCCTTTCCGGAGATCAGCTGTACCAAATGGATTTTGAGGAATTAGCAAAGTATCATATAAGTCAAAAGGCAGACCTAACGATTGCTACTATCCCGGTGAATGAAGCAGATGCACCTGGTTTTGGCATTATGAAAGTGAACGATAAAGGCTTTATTGATTCCTTTATTGAAAAACCTAAAAAAGAGGTGCTGGCCGATTGGACTTCTTCGGTTTCTGTGGAAAATAAATCGAAGGGAAAATCCTATTTAGCTTCTATGGGCATTTATATGTTTAGTAAACAGGTGATGATGAAGCTGTTTTCGGACAATGAAAAGGCGGTGGATTTTGGTAAAGAAATCATTCCCGATGCCATCCATGGCGGTTTAAAGGTAGCTTCTTATGCCTTCGATGGTTACTGGACCGATATCGGTACTATCGGATCTTTTTTTGAGGCAAATATTGCCCTTACGGATACCATTCCTGAATTTAATCTTTTTGATAATAAACGGATTATCTATACCAGGCCGAGGCAGTTGGCGCCTACCAAAGTGTATGGTACCATTTTAAATAGAGCTTTGATTGCCGAAGGATGTATTCTTCATGCCAAAAAAATAGATCGTTCAGTCATAGGTATTCGTTCAAGAATAGGGGAGGGTTCTGAAATAAATAATGCGATTATCATGGGGGCAGATTACTATGAATCTATTTCTGAAATAGTTGATTCAAAGGAGGGAGCAGCCATGGGTATAGGTAAAGAATGTATCATTGAAAATGCCATTATCGATAAAAACGCTCGTATTGGAAATAATGTGGTGATTAAAGGAAGTCCTCTTCTAAAAGATGAAGAGACAGATAAGTACTCCATTAAAGATGGGATCATTGTTCTGCGAAAAGGGGCTTTTATTCCCTCAGGAACGAAAATTGGACTCGTTTAGTGAATGAATACTATCGGAATTATAGATTTAGGTAGTAATACCTTCCATTTGTTAATCGCAAAGGTGACTTCCCCTCAGGAGTTTGAAGAAGTATATAAAGAAGCTTTTTTTGTCAAGCTGGCTTCTGAGGGGATAGAAAAAATTGGGGATAAGCCCTTTCAAAAGGGTATAGAAATAATGGTTCATTTCGCAGAAAAATGTAAGGATTTTCAGGTTTCTGAGATTAAAGCTATGGGCACTGCGACATTGAGAAGAGCTGAAAATGCATCCTATTTCATACAACAGGTGTATGAAAAAACGGGCATAGAGGTAGCGGTTATATCTGGCGATGAGGAAGCTTTGCTTATTGCAGGTGGTGTCCATCTTGCCATACCCTTTATTGAGGAAAAGGTGCTGATAATGGATATTGGTGGAGGTAGTGTTGAATTTATTATTTCCGAAGGAGAGACTATTTTTTGGTCTAAAAGTTTTCCTTTAGGTATCTCTATTTTATATAATTATTTCCATAAGAAGGATCCAATAAGTGAAGAGGAAATAGTAAAATTGACAAGATTTTTAGATGAATCTCTCGCAGATTTAATGGCTATTTTGAGGGTTCATAATGTCAATCATTTAGTAGGTGCATCAGGTACTTTTGATGTGCTGGAAGATTTTTTATCAGATGTATCTATCAAAAATAAACATGCCACAACAGTGTCTGTTAATCATGTCTTTCCTGTTTTAGATGAAATTATTAAAAAAAGTTTAGCTCAACGGCTCGAATACAAAGAGATTCCCGAAACAAGAGCCGAAATGATTGTCGCCGCTATGGTATTAATAAAATTTATTTTGACAGAGGGAAAATTTAGCTCACTCACTTATTCCTCTTTCGCTATGAAGGAAGGCATTTTGAGAAAATTTATGAAAGGTTAAAGGGTTTTTTGATTAAATTTACGCGTTAAACCATTATTTTATGTACGAATTCCACACCAACAAACCCTGGTATTTTGAAATGCAATATAAAAATGCAAAAGAGTTTGTTATTCCATTTATTGAGGAATACTTTCGCATTGGGGAAAACATTCATGTTCTTGAAGTTGGTTGTGCAGAAGGGGGCGTTTTAAAAGCTTTTCTCGATAAAGGTTGCACAGGTGTAGGGGTTGAACTTGAGGAGGGAAGGCTTCAATTGGCGGGTGAATTTTTAGAAAAGGAGGTTGTAGCGGGTACCGTCAAATTAATAAATAAGAATATTTACGATCCTTCTTTTGAAACGGAGTTCAGTAACAAGTTTGATTTGATTGTTTTAAAGGATGTTATCGAGCATATACCCAATCAGGAAAAAATTCTAATGGAGTTTCAAAAATTCCTTAAACCTGG
>CAMDWC010000238.1 GCA_945878825.1 Haliscomenobacter hydrossis DSM 1100 | reverse complement strand
ATGAAACGGCTTTCTGACTGTCACTCAATGGCTGCCCGTGGAGTATGGAATAATGTAAAAATGTGTAGAAAATGATCAAAAAAAATAACCTCATAGCCTATGTATTCTTCCCGCAATCAAGTTTTTTCTAATTCAGAAAATAGGCAGCTGCGGCCAGTGCACTATTTTTACCTGGACATTCTAATCGAGCAACACGTTTAAATGTTCGGTAATCTATTAAATATTCGCCATCTAACTTACCGATTTTTTTGAAATCTGAATATCTGATGATAAATCCACCTTCAAATTTCAACAGTTTTTTATAAGTGTTATAGGCCAATAAAAATGGACCATCAATCTTATAAATTCTCCTGAATGTGTCATAAGTCTGTACGTAATCACCGTCCACTTTAAGTACATTTTTAAAGGTGCTGTAATCTTTTATAGTACATTGAGCCTTCCCAATGGAAGCGGAGATAACCAATATGAAAAAAGAAATAAATAATTTATTCGATAGCATATTTTAATTTTTAATCAGTTTAAATATAAGGTAAATTATGATTATTTGAAAGGTTTACTTATATTTCAAATTAATGATTTAAAAAAAATGACATGCAACTGAACAAAAACCAAAAGTCGCTCATAAATAAGGTCATTGAGGGATGGGAAAAGGCTGAATTAATAGATGTTGATGTGGCAAATAAATTAAAAAATTATGATACCATTCAGGAAATTGACTGGGCTAAAGTATCAAAATATTCTTTTTGGCTGGCTATTGCCTCTATCGTCATTGCCATAGGTACCTTAATCGCTGATAAATGGATTATTTCTCTAATTACGTATATTTTTGAGGCGCCAAAAATTGTGTTGAGTATTCTTTTTGCTATTTTATCGGCAATAACTTTCTTTTTAGGCTGGAAATTTGAAAATAAAAATCCACAAAAATCTTTCTCTATTGCCTTCATTCAATTACTTGGAGCTGTTTTTCTAAGTTTTTCATTCATTTATTTGCTTGAGATTTTTGATGAAAATCAATTTGAATTTACTACCATTCTGACGGTGAGTACATTGAGTTATGCCTTGTTAGGCTATTCATTTCGTTCTGTTCCTCTGTGGATTTTATCTTTATGCTCTTTGGTCGCCTGTTATGTTTCTTTTACGGAAGAATGGACCAGCAATGGAAATTACTTTCTGGGAATGAATTTCCCACTAAGAATCACCGTTCTGGCCTTATTACTTTACATCGCTACCAGTCTATTGAAAAATAATAAAGCCTTGCAGCTTTTTATCCCTTCCTCGCAATTATTCAGCCTCCTTTTGTTGTTTTTTTTCCTGTGGATTTTATCTATTTCCGGGAATGTTCCCAATGTTGACCACTGGGAAAAAACGCAACAATTCAGCAGGATTTTTTGGGGTGTTTTTGCTATGATCGTTTGTCTGTTGGCTATATATAGAGGATTCAAAATGCAGGATAATAAACTACAGCTTATTGGGTTTTTGTTCTTTTTGCTGAATATGTACACCCGTTATTTTGAATATTTCTGGAATTCAATGCATAAAGCCTTGTTTTTCGCCCTTATGGGTATTTCATTTTGGTTCATTGGGACAAAGGCTGAAAAGTTTTGGAGACAGAAAATAAAACCATTGGAACAAATGGATTAACCACTAGATATTTGTTTAGTTTTATTTCTATATATTATATTTTATAAATATGTATAAATTTCAATATTACTTTGTTGAAGCTTAATTGATTTGCTGACTAAAGTAATAATGATATGGTTAAAAGACAAAAATTTTCAAAAGCAGAAACGGAAGATAGATGGTTAGAATTTTTACAGAGAGTGTATTTTTCTAAATCATTCACTTCAATAAATTTCAACACGATTGATTTTTCTAAAATCATAGGAATTCCTTCGGGGAATCTGATAGCTCAATTAAAAGAAAATCTGGGCCTTAGTTTTATCAAATGTAAGATTGCCTTACGTATCTACTATGCCATACAATGCATAAATGAAGGATATTTAACTTTGCATACAGTGGAAGGATTGGCAAACGAATGCGGTTTTACCAGCAGAAGTCGTTTTTCTGTGGTCTTTAAAGCTGTAACCGATTTTACCCCAAAGGAATATTCAGATTATCCAAAACATACCTTACCCAAGTGGAAGGATTTAATAGCCAAATGCCGGACACTCTCAGTTTAAACAACCATTATTATTTCCAGTAAGGTGATGCATAATTATGCTTCACCTTTTTTATTTTATTCGGATAAAAAGTATATTTGGAATATGAAAATATACAGAACTACAAAAGGCATTGTAATTAATCATCAGGGTGATTTATACAAAGTAGAAGATTTGGATTGGGATTCTTTGGTGAATAGAGATGATTTGTACTCATTTGTTAGCAGTAAGATAGCGGGAATGGCTCCTTTCTCAGCTTCTGAATTTTTGGAAAATGATTGGCGGGCACCTATTCATCATCAGGAAATTTGGGCTGCAGGTGTAACCTATTTAAGAAGCCGTGAGGCTAGAATGGAAGAATCAAAAACCAGTGGTGCAGCTGACTTCTATGCTAAAGTATATGAGGCGGATCGTCCTGAATTATTTTTTAAATCTACCGCAGAAAGATGTGCCGGTCCCAATGAAATCGTTCATATTCGACGAGATAGCCATTGGAATGTTCCTGAGCCGGAATTAACTTTATTTGCCAGCAGTTCAGGGAAAATAGTTGGTTATACCATTGGAAATGATATGAGTTCAAGAGATATTGAGGGCGAAAATCCTCTATATCTGCCTCAAGCCAAAAGTTATGACTTTTCTGCAGCCATAGGCCCTTGTTTGTATGTTCCTCAATCACCTATTGCATCGGATACTGTCATTAAAATGAATATTGAGAGAGCTGGTGTCATTGCTTTTGAAGGTCAAATTTCAATAGATAGAATGAAAAGAAAGCATCAGGAATTAGTAGATTTTCTTTTTAGAGAAATGAGCTTTCCAAAGGGTGTATATTTGATGACGGGAACGTGTCTTGTTCCCGATAACGATTTTACCCTTTTAGTTGGGGATATGGTAACTATTGAAATAGAACCCATTGGGATATTGAAAAATACCGTGGGGGTTAAAAAATAAAACATGAATTTGCAGGGTAACCAATATATAGGCTTCTCTCCATCAGGAGCAGGCAAGCAGGCATTTCAAGCTATAAATCCGGTAAATGGGGAAAAGCTCGTGCCTTTTTTTAAGGAGGCAACCGATGAAGAAATCGCTTTAGCAGGTGAAAAGGCGTCGAATGCTTTTCAGCAGTATCGATTAACCTCTGGTGCTGAAAAAGCACATTTTCTTACCTTGATTGCAGAACATATTGAAAAATTGGGCGATGATTTACTCCAGCGATGTCACCTTGAAACAGGTTTGCCTTTGGCAAGAATTACGGGAGAACGGGGAAGAACAGTAGGGCAGCTTAAACTTTTTGCCGCCCTTCTAAAGGAGGGCTCCTGGGTAAATGCAAGTATCGATTTGGCTCAGTCGGACAGACAGCCTTTGCCTAAACCAGATATTCGCTCTATGCAAACGGCTTTAGGTCCCGTTGCCGTTTTTGGCGCCAGTAATTTTCCTCTGGCTTTTTCTGTGGCAGGTGGTGATACCGTTTCCGCTTTAGCAGCAGGGTGCCCGGTTATTGTGAAAGCCCATCCCGCTCATCCCGGAACCTGCGAAATGATTGGAATGGCTATCATTAATGCCGCCCGGGAAGCAAATATGCCCGATGGTGTGTTTTCAATGGTCCATGGCGGTCCAGCTGTGGGAATGACCCTGGTTAATCTAAGCGACATTAAAGCCATAGGTTTTACAGGCTCTCACGCGGCGGGCATGGCTATTTTTAATGCAGCTATGAAAAGAGTAGAGCCCATTCCTGTGTATGCGGAAATGGGTAGCGTGAATCCGGTTTTTGTTTTTTCAGAAGCCCTGGAACATCATGCTGATCGTCTGGCAGATGGTTTTGTGCAGGCAGTAAATCTTGGCGTAGGCCAATTTTGTACTAATCCCGGCGTATTAATCATTGAAGAGGGGGAAAACTGTTCACCTTTTATGGAGAAAATTAAAGCAATATTTAACCAGACTCCTGGTGGTAGCATGCTAACGGAAGGAATTAAAAATCAATTTGATAAAGCCATTGAGGCGGCAAAAGCTGAGGCTGATATTGAGGTGGTTACCCTGGGCCAGGTAGCAACAACCTTTACGGGGGTTACACCCACTTTATTAACTGTAAAGGCCGAGGCCGTTTTACATTCAAATTTTCAGATAGAAGAAATATTTGGCCCCTCAAGTATAATCATAGTAGCTAAGGATGTTTCCCAAATGGAAGCATTAGCTCACTTTTTTTCGGGTCATTTAACCGCTTCTTTGTTCGGATTAAATGCCGGAATGTCGGCACACGTGAGGTTGGTAAATGTCTTAACCCAAAAAGTGGGTAGATTGATTATTGATGGTTTTCCTACAGGCGTCGAAGTTTGCCATTCAATGGTGCATGGCGGGCCATTCCCCTCAACTACTTTCGCTGGTAGTACTTCCGTTGGTACCTCAGCTATTTATCGTTTTACAAGACCATTATGCTTTCAAGGTTTCCCACATAATTTGCTGCCCGATGAACTCAAAGACGATAATCCATTAGGAATAATGAGGAAGATAGATGGAAAATACGGTGCTTAGTTCACTAAAATGTGCCATCTTTTAATTATATAAAAATTATAATCAACTTTATTTAATTTTTTATGAACTAACTCTGTTGTGTTTTGAATTTTTACTGTAATTTGTAAAAAAGTATTCTTTTGTTTTAAAAAGCTAATAAGGATTAAGAAAATGTTTAGCTATTTTCAATGGAGTGCTTTTTATAAAATGTAAAATAGTCTCAAAACTCAAGGTTAAAAAATGATGTATTACCATTATTCGGATGACGAAAAATTGTGGAATGATTTCAGATCAGGAAGCAAAGAGGCATTTGAGTATTTGTACCGCAACTATGTAGGCATTTTATACAATTATGGCTTCAAAATTTGTCAGGACAAGATGCTGACAAAAGATGCTATTCAAGAGGTTTTTCTTTCTCTCCTCACCAAATATGATAAAGTAAACCTTACCTATGCTATTAAACTTTATCTCTTCAAGTCTTTAAGAATAGAAATTTTTAAAAAGCTAAAAGCTGAACAGCGATTTACCGACATATTGTTGGTTGATGCTGATTTCAGTATGGAGTATTCTGCAGAGGAAAA
>CAMDWC010000237.1 GCA_945878825.1 Haliscomenobacter hydrossis DSM 1100 | reverse complement strand
TTGTATAAAATAAAAAAATAATTTGTTTTGTTAGTAAATAATTTGAAACAAAATGTTGTTGTGGAAAACATGTGTATTTTCCACAACAATATGTTGGTAACTCTAGTTTTCCCTATTATTCAACAGTTCTACCACGGTGGCAGTTATATCTAAGTTCTTATCCACCATGAGTACACCCGTACCTGTAGCGTAGTTCAGGATATATTTATATCCCTTTTCTTTTCTTACATCCTCGAGTATACCTTTTAGTTTACCTTGAATGATACCTTGAAGGGCTTGTTGATCCGCCATAAGACCCTGTCCCAGTCTTTCTTGCTCTGCTGAAAGACTCTGCTGTTTTTGCATAAGGCGCTGTTCTTCATCCTGCACCTGACGTGGTGTCAAGGTACCTGTTTGTACTCTGTTTTGAGCCTGGGCAAATTCTCTCTGTAATGCTTGTCCTCTGGCTTGCAACGAAGCTTCCGCTTCTTTTCCTTTTTGTTCCAACTTTGCCGCTTCCTCTTTGAAGAAACCATAACTTGACAATAAGCTATCTGTGTTTATGTACACGATGGAAACATCGGAAGTATTTGCACCGACAGCCGCGGTACTTGCAGCAGTTGAACCTTTATTGGCACTGATAAATTTATCAACTAAAAGGAAGGCGACTGCCAAAATCAATAAGACGTTTACGATGGAAAGTTCGTTTTTCATGATGAGTTTGGTGAATGTTTTTAAATTATAACAAACAAAAGTGCTATTTTTTTTCTGCATCACAAAGGAAAAGTGCGTCGTTATTTTCTTATATTGGGTAAAATAAATTTTAAATTGTCTATTATGCTTTTTCTTTTTCCCTTTTTACTTTCAATTTTATCGGTTTATTTGTCAGATATTCACCCATTTTTCCCGGCAAAAAATACGGAAAATCCCAATATTATACTCATTTATATGGATGATCTGGGGTACGGCGATCTTTCGTGTAATGGAGCATTGGGATACACCACCCCAGCTATTGATAAATTAGCAGCAAAGGGCATGCGATTTACTAATTTTTTAACCGCTCAAGCTGTTTGCAGTGCTTCGCGCGCCGCACTACTGACAGGTTGTTATCCAAATAGAATGGGCGTTTCCGGGGCTTATTTCCCAGGTTCAAAAGTTGGTCTCAGTCCCGACGAAATTACCATCGCAGAATTATTAAAACAAAAAAATTATAAGACAAGGGCTGTTGGAAAATGGCATTTAGGCGATCATCCTTTATTTATGCCGCTAAATCAGGGTTTTGATTCTTATTTTGGGTTGCCCTATTCCAACGATATGTGGCCCGTCCATTATGATGGTTCGCCTTCTGCCAATTGGAAAAAGTCGATTCCAACCCTTCCATTAATCTTAAATAAAGACACATTTGCTTTGATAAATACCTTGCAGGAACAAGGTAATTTAACAAAACAATATACTGAAAGGGCGATTTCTTTTGTGGAATCCAATAAAAAAGCTCCTTTTTTTCTTTATTTGGCGCACTCCATGCCTCACGTGCCTATCGCTGTTTCCAACAGATTTAAAAATTATTCAGGAAAAGGCTTATTTGCTGATCTTATGGCAGAAATTGATTGGTCAGTGGATACCATTGTCAGAACCCTCGATAGGTTAGGGCTTTCAAAAAATACGATGATTATTTTTACCAGCGATAACGGTCCCTGGCTTAATTATGGTAATCATGCCGGAAGTGCTGGCGGATTCAGGGAGGGAAAGGGAACCACTTTCGAAGGGGGACACCGGGTGCCCGCCATTATTTGTTGGCCGTCAGTCATTCCCTCCGGTTCAATTTGTAATCAACTCATCTCTACCATTGATATTTTTCCAACCCTCGCCGAATTATTAGATTTGCCCTTGCCAAAAGTTCAAATGGACGGTCTTTCGTTCTTACCTTTCTTAATGGGAAATCTGAATCAGCCAATTAGGCGGGAATTCTTGTATTATTATCGGAAAAATGCACTGGAAGCCGTCAGATATGATCACTGGAAACTGGTTTTTCAACATCCGGGAAGGACTTATACCCAACATCTACCCGGAAACGATGGGTTTCCAGGCTCCACACCAGAAGATTTCCCTTTTCCCGTCGCTCTCTATAACCTGCGTCGTGATCCCACTGAATTATATGATGTTCAGAACGCACATCCTGATATCATGGAAAAATTGACCCAGCTCGCAAATAAAGCCAGGGTAGATCTGGGAGATGATCTTACCGGCGCAACAGGTAGTGGACGACGACCTGTTGGCACAATACATTGAAAACGGCCAGGTTTTTTAGAAACTAAGTCTTGGGTAACTCTCCCAACCATTCGTTTGCAATTTCTTCATCGGAAAATTCAGGGATGGCAGCATTGGGGTCAAATTTTTCCTGCGCTTCGGATTCCTCGATTTGTATTTCATCGAGTTGGGAAACTCTTCTTTGAATGTTCAGCGGAATGAGTGAGGGAGTGTTTTTCAGATACTCATATGCTTCCATGCTTACATTGGCTTTGGCAACCAGCGTGTGGTGTCTTCGCGAATAAAATGCAGCCTCCAGTTCAATTTTATTTTGATCGGCAAATATGGCCTTGATTCCTATCACAATAGTATCTGGGAAGCTTACAGCTGTTTGATATACAATCGTTTGCTGTTTTACCCTGAAGCCTGGCTCTTCGTCATTGTCAATGATGTCAAGCCCTAATCGAATGAAATATTCTACTCTGGCAACCTCAAACCAACTGAAAAAACGCGTACTGTTTACCTGTTGAGATATATCCATGTCACTCCACTGTACCTTGATATCAATTTTTACAGCGTACAGATTTAATTCTTCCAACATACAAAAATTTAATTCATTAAAATCAAAGCTATAAGATAAAAGTTTATTTTAACCAAAATAATTACTATTTTTGTAAAATTACTTCCAGATTCATCTGATACAATCATTCTAACTAATTATGGGACTAATTATTTCGCTATTAAATCACAAAGGGGGTGTAGGAAAAACCACCAGTGCAATTAATGTTGGTGCTGGTTTAGTTGAATTGGGTAAGCGAGTTTGTCTTCTAGATTTGGATCCGCAGTCTAACTTAACAATTTCTCTTGGTTTACCCAGATTCCCTAACACAATTTACGAGGCCTTAAGAGGTGAAAGCCCGCTGGTGCCTTATCCAGCCAAAGATAATCTGGATGTAATTATTTCTACGCTCGATCTCTCCGGAGCCGAAATGGAACTGATAAACGAAGCTGGAAGAGAATATATTTTAAAGGAATTATTAGACCAAATCAAAGATAATTATGATTTTATTATCATCGATTGTCCTCCTTCCTTGGGTTTGCTTACGCTGAACTCTTTGACGAGCTCCGATTATGTCCTCATTCCACTCCAAACCCAATTTCTGGCCATGCAGGGTCTGGCTAAAATAAAACAGGTTATTCAAAAAGTCCAACTTAGGTTAAATAAAGATTTACAAATCGCGGGTGTTGTTGCTACCATGTATGACCAAAGAAAAGTGCTTAACAGAGATGTAGTCGATACCATTAGAAAGTATTTTGGAGAATTATTGTTTGAAACCCTTATTAGAGACAATGTATCCCTCGCAGAAGCACCTGCTCAGCGAAAGGATATTTTTGCCTACAGTCCATCTAGCCCGGGGGCAGAAGATTATTTAGCGCTTTGTAAAGAATTACTCACCAGAACAGAAGGAGCTTGAAAATGATTTCTGTTTTTTTGATTTAAAATGAAATGAGTAAAAAAAGATTCACATCGGGTATGGAGGACCTCCTTCATGAAGCTAGTCAGACTAGCCCTGTTTTTCACGCTGGAAGTCCAAAAAATCAGCAACCCCCTCTTCCAATGGAGGGAAATATAAGACCTATCGAAGGAATTTCTATGTTTGGGGAACAACCCGTAGCTCCTCTCAGACGTTCTCATGGTAAGAGGTTTAGTGATGATCTGCAAATGTTTCTTCAAGAGGCTTTTGATGATTCATTTGAAAAATATACCGATCCTAATTATGTGCAGGATGACACAAGCAATAAGAAACGAACTTTAAAACCCATGGATGGTCTAGATGCTATTCTGAGAAGTACCGTTGATCCCAAATCTATGAGGCTTGGTCCTAATAATACACGCAGATTATCCCTTGTTTTCGATGAAAGTAAGTTGAATAAACTCAAATCTATAGCTAGAATGGAACGTTCTTACCTAAAAGATATTATCGACGAAATTGTCGAAAGTTTCATAAAGGAGTACGAAGTTAAAAAGGGCGTCCTGGAATAATTTTTTCCTTCCCCCGCTAAACTATTTATTAATTTTAACCTTTTTAAAGGTAAAATTAATATGTTGTTAGCAAGAGTACTTAAAGTGTTTTTAGTCCTTAGCCTCCTTTCTTGTCAAAAGGATAATACAGAAGTTCTTCATAACGAAATTATGGATATTCATGATGAGGTTATGCCTAAAACAAGTGAAATTGGTTACTTATATCTGGCGATTAGAGAAAAAGTGGATTCCATTGCAACTATTTCCACAGACCAGAAAATGGAACTACTGAAACTAGCCGATGATTTGGAGAAGGCTGAAGATGAAATGATGATCTGGATGAATGATTATATTCCGCCACATAAAATGAAATCTTCAAAAAATAATAATCGAATATTAGATTATCTCCAGGAACAGAAAAAGATAATATCAAATATCAAAGTTCATACCAATGCCAGCCTGGCTTTGGGTAAAAAATGGAAGGAGAAGCTCTCCGTAAATAATTAATAAATGAATTTCACGAATATATTTTTGATGTTTCTCTTCCTTTTATCCTTAACTATCAGTTGCGATAAAGTCGAATCAAAGGTCCTTCCCATATTAGGATTTAGAGAAACCTTAGAAGATGGTACCATAAAATATCATTCCATTCCCTCCTTTTCATTTATCGACCAGGACAGTATGCCTTTTACTGAAAAGTCTGTGGAGAATAAAATATATGTGGTAGACTTCTTTTTTATAAGCTGCCCAAGCATTTGTCCAATGGTTAGCCGACAAATGCTAAGAGTCTATGAACACTATTTGAAGGAAGATAAATTAATGTTCGTTTCTTTTTCTATCGATCCTAAACGAGATACCGTTGAAAGACTTGCAAATTATGCAAGAAATCTTGGCGTAAATACCGGAAAATGGAAATTTGTAACGGGCAAAAAAGAGGCTATTTTTAATATTGCAAAAGACTATTTTAGTATCGCCATCGAGAATGAAGAGGCGCCGGGTGGGTTCGATCA
>CAMDWC010000236.1 GCA_945878825.1 Haliscomenobacter hydrossis DSM 1100 | reverse complement strand
GGCTTCCTGGAAATATGGCTATTTTGAAATGAGAGCAAAAACACCCGTTGGCTTAGGTACCTGGGCTGCTATCTGGCTCTTGCCAGAGAAAAACAACTATGGAGAATGGCCGGGAAGTGGAGAAATTGATTTGTTGGAACACGTAGGGTTTGCTCAGGATTCTATCTTCGGCACCGTTCATACGGAAGCGTTCAATCACATGATTGGTACGCAAAAGGGAGGAGGTGTTGGTAAAATAAAGCCACACGAGGACTATCATTTATATGCCATAGACTGGACGCCTGAAAAAATGGATTTTTTATTTGACGGGAAAATTTATTTTACCTTTTATAAAGAAGCATTGGCAAATAGCAAACAATGGCCTTTTGACCAACCTTTTCATGTCATTTTGAACCTTGCTGTTGGGGGTAATCTCGGTGGTAAAATGGGGGTTGATGCAACAGCTTTTCCCGCCCGATTTTCTATCGATTATGTGAGAGTTTATCAAAAAAAGGACTAAATGAAAAATGTAGGATATATAATTAAATTTTTTCCCTTTTTACTCTTGCTTCAAGGGTGTTTTAAGGAGGGGGATATCGCTGAGTTGCCAGATTATAATGCGCCACAGGTTTCTTTCATTGCTCAAGCACTCTCCATTCCCGAGGGTAATAAAGACACCACCATACAGTTAGGTATTCAACTGAAAGGGGAAAACAGAACCCAGGTGATGGTTAAATATCAGGTTAATGGATTAACAGCTACACCAGGGACTGATTATGAGGCGATTACAGAGGGTAAAATATTTATAAAACCGGGAGAACTTACCGTGTCCATTCCTATTAAAATATTTGGCGATGCCGTAAAAGAGACTGACGAGAAAATAGATATTGTACTCATTCAAGCCTTAAATGCAACTTTAAGTGAAACTACTCGCATTACAATTACCCTGGTTAACGATGATTTTAGTTTGATTGATAAGATAAATATTCCCAAGACAGGTTATATTTCACCCGATGCTTATGCTGGCTTTACCAAAGTCTGGGAAGAGGGTTTTCAGGGAACTAATCTGAATAGTGCAGTTTGGAACTACGAACTGGGCGATGGTTGTCCGGGAAATTGTAACTGGGGAAATAATGAGTTACAATTTTATCAGGAAAAAAACGCCCAACTTTCCGACGGATATTTAATCATTGAGGGAAAAAAGGAAACACTAGGGGGCAAAAATTATACCTCCTCCAGACTGACAACGCAAAGAAAGAAATCGTTCAAATATGGACGGATCGATATCAGGGCTGCTGTTCCAGAAGGAAAGGGATATTGGCCGGCGCTCTGGATGTTAGGGGATAATATACCTCAGGTACCCTGGCCCGCTTGCGGTGAAATAGATATTATGGAAACGAGTGGTGATAAAATCAACAGGGTGGTTGGTACGGCTCATTTTGGTGCCACTTTGGCACAGCATCGGTTTAGAACTGGCGCAACCTTTTCCTCGGGTGAATATGATTTTAATACTTCATTCAATGTATTTTCTATCATCTGGGAGGAAAATAAGATTCAATGGCTGGTAAATAATGTACCATATCACCAATTGACCCCTGCCGATTTGAACGGGCAACCCTACCCGTTTAATCAATCTTTCTTTTTTATCATCAATTTGGCCATCGGTGGTAATTTTCCTGGCTCACCCGACGCCAGAACCGTTTTCCCCCGTTGGTTTGTAGTGGATTATATAAAAGTATTTCAAAAGGGATAAGGGGATTTCTGAGAATAAACAACAAAAAAGGTAGGTAGTACGCATTTGTCCATAAAAATGGCTAAATTGATAAGTCGCATATTTTCTTAACAATTAAACTATTAAAAATGGATGCTTTTATCAAATCAGGAAAGTACTTGTTAGCCATTCCCATGGCTATTTTTGGTCTTTTTCATTTCATTAGCGGTCCTGCCATGGCAGGGATGGTTCCGCCGGCTATCCCCGGTGGTGTACTATGGGTTTATTTGACGGGTATTGCTTTGGTTGCAGCATCAATGGCTATATTATTAGATAAAATGGCAAAACTAGCCTCCGTTTTACTAGCTGTTTTGTTATTGGTGTTTGTTCTGGTCGTTCATTTAAAGGGGGCAATGGCTGGTGACCAGGCTGCAACTGCCAGTCTATTGAAAGATATTGCCATAGCTGGAGGCGCCCTCGTTTTTGCAGGGACAAGAAAGAGTTAACTTTAGTGTATTTATAAACTATAATAAATGGAGGGGAATGGTAGTTTGATCATTCCCTTTTTTAATTTTAGTATCAAATTTAAAATGATGAAATACTTTTGGTTTCTGGCTATCCTTTTTTCCTCCGGTTTAAACGCTCAATCATCTAAGTCTGATTGGCTAATTCATTCCGTTCCTCATAAAACAACCGTCACAGAAGAGGATAATACGCTGGTTATCCAAAATGGATTATTGAGAAGATCCTTTTATTTAGGAAAAAATATAGGATGCTTTGATTTCGTGAATCTGACAAATCAACAGCAACTGATAAGGGCAATAAAGCCGGAAGCTCGCTTGATTATTGATCATAAGGAATACCATATTGGCGGCTTGGTGGGTCAAAAGGAAAATGGATATTTTCTACCAGAATTGCTTCCTTCCCTGACCAAAGGGGAAAATGATTTTATGTTTACCAGTTATCAGGTGTCAGATATTAAACGTGGCATTCAATGGAAATCGACTACCTGGACAGGTAAATTCCTGGCAGCAACCGGAAAAGAACTGATTCTGAAGTTTGAATCTCCTGTTAATGAGTTGAAAGGATTAAAAGTGGAGGTTCATTATGCGCTATATGATGGTATTCCTTTGATAGTAAAATGGTTGACTATTCTCAATGAATCATCCAAAGAGGTGAAATTACATCGGGTGGTAAATGAAGTGCTGGGTTTAGTGGAAGAGGAAAGTGCAGTCGTCGGTTCTCCTGATGAAATGAAAAAACAACATGGTATCTATTTTGAGACCAATTATGCCTTCAATAATGCCATGCGTTATGATATTAGTGATCAGACTACTCATTGGAAAACAGATAGTGTTTATACTTCTCAGGTGAATTACAATTTTCAAACCCCTTGTTTGCTTGAAATTTATCCAGAAAAAGCACCGGGAATTACACTGAAAAGGGGTGAAATTTTTACTTCAGTTAAAACCAATGAACTGTTGATGGACAGTTATGACAGACAAAGGAGGGGATTGATGTTGAAAAAAATGTATAGAACCATAGCGCCCTGGACTACCCAGAATCCTATTTTTATGCATTTGGTGAGTAAAACTGATGATGAGGTGGTTCGTTGTATCGATCAATGTGTTCAGACAGGTTATGAAGCCGTTATATTGAGTTTTGGTAGTCATCTGAAAATGGAGGACACTTCGAATATTAATATTACGCGATGGAAGAAATTAGCAGATTATGCTCATAGCAAGGGTATTTTACTTGGAGGTTATGCCCTGTTCAGTAGTCGTCGGATTAGCGATGAACATGATGTTATCGATCCTAAAACAGGAAAACCCGGCGGTGCCCTTTTTGGCAATGCGCCTTGTTTTGGAAGTACCTGGGGACTGGATTTCAGGGATAAAATCAAGTATTTTTTTGAAAAAACTGGGTTTGATATTTGGGAAAATGATGGTCCTTATCCGGGTGACGTTTGTGCTTCAACTTCTCATCCCGGTCATGAGGGACTGGAGGATTCTCAATGGAGGCAGATGGAAATTCAAAAGGAACTTTATCGATGGTTGAACGAAAAGGGGGTTTATATCAATGCGCCAGATTGGTATTTTTTAGACGGTACACATAAGATTGCCATAGGTTACAGGGAGGTTAATTTTTCCCTTTCCCGGGAGCAACAAAGAGTCTTAAACAGGCAAAATATTCACGACGGTACCCTGGAAAAAATGGGCTCAATGAGCTGGGGCTTTGTTCCTTTAACAAAATATCAAGGGGGTGGACCGGAAGCTATTCTTGAACCTTTAAGTGAGCATTTAAAGGATTATGAAAATCTTATGATGCAATATTATGGAGCAGGAGTGCAAGCCTGTTATCGGGGACCCCGATTATATGACACAGAGGAAACCAGGCAATTGGTTCTAAAAACGGTTGCATGGTATAAAAAATACCGAGATATCCTGAATGCTGATATGATTCATCTGCGAAGAGCCGATGGAAGGGATTGGGATGGCTTGTTACATGCCGATCCATCGGGTAAATACAAAGGCATGCTCATGTTGTACAATCCTACCCAAAAGGACATCACCAGAACCATTCCGGTGCCTCTTTATTATACAGGTCTGACAGACACAGCTGTGTTTAGGGAAAAGGAGGGAAAACCTATGTCTTTAAAGTTAAATAGAAATTATGAAGCTGACTTAGTGGTTACTATTCCTGCGGAAAGTTATACGTGGTTAACGGTGGAATAGTAATACTGTAAAATAGGTTATATTTGTTTAGTTAAATGAATATATGCTGAAATCACCTCTTTTTTTGTTAATGTTACTCGTGACATTAAACAATGTTTATGGTCAACTATCACAATACCAAGGCTTTGTATTTGACAGTGAAACCAAGAAACCTATTGAGTTTGCCTCGGTATCGGTTTTAGGAAAAGACTCTTCTATCGTTGCAGGAACGGTGACAGATGAGAATGGTAAATTTCAAGTTAAATCTGAACGAGGAAATAGTAGTATTTTACGCTTTCAATTCATGGGTTATGAATCACTTGACTTCAAACCTGGGGATAAATCAGGAAATATTCCCGCTATTTATCTTACGGCATCGGTTAGTACCTTAGAAGAAATCACCGTCAATGGGGAACGGAAAACTCAGACTATTCAAATTGATAAACAGGTATTTGATACTAAACAATTTCAAAATGCAGCCAATGGAACTGGATTAGATCTTATTTCCAGGCTTCCCTCAGTAACCGTAAATGTGGAGGGAGAGATATTATTAAGAGGAAGTGCCAGTTTTCTGGTGCTAATAGATGGAAAACCTACGCAAAGAACTGCGTCGGAAGCACTGGTTCAATTACCTGCTAATGTTATTGAAAAAATAGAATTAATCACTTCGCCTTCCGCAAAATACGATGCAGACGGCAAGGCTGGAATTGTTAATATTATTACCAAAAAAGATCAGATTATTGGCTGGAGCTTGGTGGCCAATGGTATGACGGGCGGTCAGAAACCTTTGCGTTATGGGTCTGATTTTTCAGCCAATTATACGGGTTCTAAGGCTAGTTTTTTTGTGGGTGCTGATTATAGGCGC